>SKYD01000235.1 GCA_007128075.1 Thiorhodovibrio sp. | reverse complement strand
GCGACAATCTAATGGCGCGGATGGTGTTTCTGACCTTGGGGGTGCGTCATGCGGGTGCGCCGGGTAGCCTAGAAAAATCACGGCAAGCCTTGGCTGCTTGGTTGACACAGCACGGCAAAAGTACGGACGGGGTCTTTGTTGACAATGGCTCAGGGCTGTCGCGTGACACCCGCATTCGCACCGGGGATTTTGGTGAACTGCTGCACTGGGCATATCAACAGCCGTGGATGCCGGAGCTATTGTCCTCGATGGCAATTGCGGGGATTGATGGCACGGTGCGCCGCCGCTTGCGCCATGAGGCGGTTGCTGGGAGAGCGCATCTAAAAACTGGCACGGTGCGTGATGCCAGTTGCATCGCTGGCTATGTGCTTGATCGCAATGATCGCCGTTGGGTCGTTGCAGTGATGGTCAATTCTTCCCAACCTGGGCAGCATCTGGGTGCATGGCGTGGTCACGCCGTTCAGCATGAGGTGTTACGGTGGGTGTATCGTGGGGCACCGTAAGCAGCATCGGACAATGGTTGCTGACAACGCTGTATCCGCCAATTTGCGTGTTTTGCGAGGCACCCGGAAGCGCGGGGATGGACTTGTGTGCAGATTGTCGTGCTGAACTCCCGACAATTGACCCCTGCTGTCCATCTTGTGCTCGTCCGTTGCCAGTTGGCACCGCAAGCAACAGCATCTGCCGAACTTGTCAGCATCAACCGCCACTCTTTCACCGCTGTCGTGCCGCGTTGCGTTATCAAACCCCGGTGAAAGAGTTGGTTGGCGATCTAAAATTTCGTGCCCAAATGAACATGATTCGGCTCGCCGGGCAGTTGATGGCGGAGCAATTGCACCACCAACCTGATTGGCAGCGTCCCGATGCCATTATTCCGGTGCCGATGCACCCCCAGCGCTTGCGCGAACGCGGCTACAATCAGGCGTTGGAATTGGCGCGGGTGGTCAGTCACCGCCTTGCTGTGCCGCTGGATGGTACCAGCATATCTCGTGTTCGCTTGACAACACCGCAAACCAAGCTCAAGCGGCGTGAGCGGCTGAGTAATCTGCATGGTAGTTTTGCGGCGCGGCGGCGGCTTGATGGATTAAGAGTCGCATTGCTCGATGATGTAATGACCACTGGCAGTACGGTGACAGAATGTACTCAGGTGGTGTTGGCAGCGGGTGCTGCCGAGGTTGAGGTGTGGGTGCTGGCGCGGACGGTGGAGCCTGAGCGATCAACAGGCGACTTGCGACCAGGCGAGTGAATAGCCGCCCTTTACCAAAGCGGTCGATTGCCGCAAAATGGGCGCAAAGCACTCACAACCGTCCTGTGGCGTTGATCTTTATTCAGGTGCTGATTTTTTTCGGAATTTAGGAAGCGCGCAAGTGTCAAACGAAACTTTTTTTGAGCATCCATTGAACGAGCGAATCCGTACCTTTTTGCGTCTTGAACATCTGTTCGAAAAGGTCGAATTCTTTCGTTATGATCCTAGCCCATGGGCAACCCGCGCAGCCATTGATGGTCTGCTGGATATTATCGCCATCACTGGTCGCTCTGATATTAAATCCGAGCTGATTAAAGAGATCGAGCGCAATCTCGCCACGCTCAATCGGATGCGTCGCCAACCACAGGTGGACACCAAAACGCTCAATGAGATTGTACACCAATTAGAAGATGACCATCAAGGCTTGATGCAGATGATCGGCCCGATTGGGGCGACAACCCGTGACCATGAATTGTTAAAAAGCATCGCCCAGCGCAGCAGTATCCCCGGTGGCGCGTGCAGCTTCGACCTTCCGTTTTATCATTATCTGCTCACCAAGCCGATTGAACAGCGCACCCAGCAAATCAAACACTGGATGATTGATCTTGAACCCGTCAGCGATGCCATTGGGCTGATTTTATCCTTGGCACGCACCAGCGCCAGCCCGCGCTCGATTGTCGCCCACCAAGGATTTTTTCAAGAGGCTGTCGATTCGTCCGCTCCCGCGCAGTTGTTGCGTATCGGATTAGAGCCTAGCTTGCCATTTTTTCCCGAAATCAGTGGCCATAAAAATCGCTTTAGCATCCGCTTTCTGACCTCTGTCAACGAGGCCACGCAACGCCCCATCCAAACCAGTGATGACATCGCCTTCACTCTCACCTGCTGTGTTTTTTAGGAGCCATGACGATGGACAATCGACCACTCATCGCCAGCGCCATCCCCCAAGCGCGCTATCAAATCGGTGCCTATTCTGCCACCTTGCTTGCTGAAATCACCAGCCGTGATTGCTATGCCTATCGCTATATTCTGGCGTTTGTGGCACCCGAGCAAACACAGCCTACGCTGTATCTGTGCGCAATCCCATCAGGTCATGCCGATCAGCCGCACTGCCACGATTTGCGCGTCATTAGCGAGGCACTCAATGATGTACTTGATCAACACGAACGCTGGGCAGATCGCGATCTATTTGTTGAACAGGCGCTTGATCTAGGCTGCCAGATGCTTTCCCTGCCGCGTGAATCCGCCACCAAGTTGATGTAGTGTCTGCTATGGCCATGACCCCCCAAGCCCTCGTTCGTAGTACCGAACATCTGTTGTCACTCCCCGATGCCGCGTTGCGCATCAATCAGCTCATTGATCGCCCCTCAACCCGTCCTGAAGACCTCGCTGAGGTGATTTTATGCGACCCAGCGTTGTCAGCGCGGCTGCTGCGGCTGGTCAACAGTGCCTACTATTCGCGGCCACGCCCCATTGATACTGTCTCTCAGGCGATTCAACTCATCGGCTTTGATGCGCTACGCAATCTGGTCATTGCCACTCATGCGGTGGATATGTTTAAAGGGTTGCCGCCAGATAAGATCAACATGGAGCGGTTCTGGTTTCACGGTGTCGCCTGTGGGATTGCGGCGCGCGAGCTGGCGTTGCACAAATACATTCCTGATGGTGAGCGGCTGTTTATCGCTGGTCTGCTGCACGCGCTGGGTAAGCTGATGTTTTTCAGCCAACAGGCAACGGTGTATCTGCAAGTGCTCAAACTCATCGAGCGCGACGGCATCGATGTGGTGATCGCCGAAGAGCGGGTGTTTGGCTTTAACTATGCTGATCTCGGCGCGGAATTGCTGCGCTCGTGGCGTTTTCCAGATTCAATTTGGCAGACGGTGGCGTATCATCTCAACCCCGCCCAAGCCAAGACCTATCGGCTAGAAACCGAAATTTTACACGGTGCCGCCCAGGTGGCGAGCATTATGCAATCCAGCACCATTGATGTCGGCAGCGCCCTGGCGACCTCGGTTTCAGAGATGCTGCACCAGTTGGCGTTGAGTTTGCAGCTCAAGCCCCAGACACTCGCCGAGCTTCCCGCCGAAATCAGCGAGCGGGTGGTTGATGTTTTTAATGTCCTGATTCCTGGCTCGCAACTTACCGACTAACCGTTGATTGATGGCAACATGACCAACCACAGCAGCGCATTTAATCCCACCACAACCAACCTGCCACCTGCGCAATTTGCTGATGTATTGTGTGCAGCAGAAACGCTGATGCACCAAGGGCAGTTGCAAGAAGCCCAAACCATCACCACTGCGGTGCTCAAACAATCACCCTATGAGCCAACGGCACTGAATCTTTTGGGGCTGATTTTGCTTCATCAACAGCAGCCTGAATTGGCAGCAACCAAAATTCGGCAAGCGGTGACTGAGGCACCATACACAGCAGATTATCATTACAATTTAGGTTGTGTTTTGGTAGCACTTGATCAACTCGAATCCGCACACCAGAGTTTTGAGCAGGCATTGGCACTGAATCCCAATCATGCCGCCGCACACAATAATCTCGGTGCCACCTTACTCAAACAAAAACGCTATCCTGAAGCACAAGATGTGTTGCTTGCCGCCATCGAGCGCGATCCAGACAATAGCAGTTTATACAGCAATCTAGGCAGCGCCTTGCGTGAACAGGGCAATCTCGAAGATGCCCGTGCGGTGCTTGAATATGCGGTGCAACTCAATCCACAACTGGCGACAGCGTGGAGCAATTTGGGTGATCTGTTATGCGCCATGGGTCATTCTGCCACTGGTGTGGCTTGCTTTGAGCGGGCGCTGGCACTCAATCCGCAGGAAGCGTCGGCGCTCAATAATCAAGCGCACCTGATGCTGGGGCGGGGCAATTTGGTGGATGGTTGGCCGGCTTATGAAGCACGCAAGCGGCTCAATCCCAAGGATTATCATCGCTACCCATTCGCGCAGTGGAATGGCGAGGATTTGAGCGAGAAAACGGTGTTGGTCTATGCCGAGCAGGGGGTTGGTGATGAAGTTTTATATGCTCACTGTTTTCCCGATCTCATCGGCTGTGCACGCCAGGTGGTGATTGATTGTGACCCACGGCTGGCGACACTGTTTGCGCGTTCATTTCCACAAGCCAAGATTCACCCGGTGGCACGCAAGATCAGCCAAGATGAGCCGCTGCCAGTGGCGACGGTGGATTATCAGGTGGCTGCTGGCAGTTTGCCGGGGTTTTTTCGCCAACATATCAGCGATTTTTTGCCGCATCAGGGCTATCTCAACACCGATCCGGCGCGAGTTGATTATTGGCGGCAGCAGTTGGCAGCTTTGGGTGTCGGACGCAAAATTGGCTTTGCCTGGCGCAGTGGATTGCTTGGTGTGCGGCGCGGCGGTTACACCGAGATCAGCGATTGGGCACCGATGTTTGGGCTGGAGGGCTTTCACTGGATCAATCTGCAATATGGTGACTGTCGCGACGAGCTTGACTATGCACGCCAACACTTTAACGCCAAAATTATCGACTTTGGCGAGCACGGGCTGAATCTAAAAGATGATCTCGATGACTGCGCCGCGCTCTATCAGGCACTTGATCTGGTGATTGCGCCCAATACTGCCATCACCTCAGTGGCAGGGGCAGTGGGCGCGAAGGTCTGGGTTTTGAGTGGCGGCTGGATTCAGCTCGGGCAAGGTGGACAGCTTCCGTGGTATCCGTCACTACAGATCGTCGGCAACCGCGGCAAAGATGCTGTCTGCTCCACCAAGGGCGGTCATCGGGCGCTCGCGGTAGCGTTAGACCTTGCCGCACTTGACCAACCCCAACCAACACCAGATGATTATTGGCAGCAACTGGTTCACAAATTGTCGCAGCATCGTGGAAATTGTGAGGGCATCGGCTATGCCGTCGTCCAGGACATCCACAAATCATGGGATACAGCTTTTGTGTGGGCAATGCTTGATGTGGATCGCTCGGTTTACAGTCCGCGGGGGCAGATCAAACAGGCACTGCTGCATGGCTATTTGGGTGAATTTGAGACCGCGAGTGCCTTAATTGAATCAGCCTATGCTCAAGATGATTCGATCACAGATGGCTTTGTCCAATTAGCCGCGATTATGGCGTAGGGGTGTTTTTAATGATACAGCGACTCGAACACGGTTTAATTACACTGGCTCCAATCAAGCGATTGACACTCGAATAGGATACCGTTTAACACTCCAAGCAGGATTAATCTTCAAACTGGAAGGGTGTAACCAGCCTCCCGCTACTTCTTAAAAATCAATGGGTTAGTTCTACTTTATTATCTTGCAGGCAAGCATTTGATTTTGCTGCTATTTTCAGGAAAGTGCCTGATAAAATACACTTCTAAATCAAGCGGTTATCCGAGATCTAACAAAGTTAATATTACACCACCCACGAGAAGCGCGGGTGTGAGGCGAAGGTCATCGGCGGTTTCCGATCCGTAGGCGGTGCGACTGCGTTTTGCATTCTGCGCTCGGTGTGGGAGACCAGCAAGCTCAATGCGCGGAATCCTTTCGAGGTGTTGCGCGAAGAGTTTACGATCTAGGCTGAGTAGTTACATTTACTTTAACTGTCTGCGTATTTGACCATGAGCCACACAAATAAAGAGGAAAATCACGATGCAGCGCAAAAAACTACCCATCGGCATCCAGACCTTCAGCGAGATTCGCGAAGACGATTATTACTATGTTGATAAAACCGCTCTCGCCTGCCAGTTAGCCCAAAACGGCAAGGCGTATTTTCTTTCTCGCCCACGGCGTTTTGGTAAGAGCTTGCTGATCAGCACCTTTGCCGAACTCTTTGCCGGCAACCAACCCCTGTTTCAGGGGCTGGCGGCAGAACAGCAGTGGGATTGGTCAAAACAGCATCCAGTGATTCGGATCAGCTTTGCTGAAGGGGTGGTGCAGTCCGCTGAAGCGGTGCAAAAACGCATTCAGGAAATTCTTGAAAATCAGGCACAAACAGCAGGCTTGGTGTATAGAACAGAGACAATTGTTGGGCGCTTTATTGAGCTGATTCAAAAGCTGCATCAGCAAAGCCAGCAAAAGGTTGTTGTTCTGGTCGATGAATACGATAAGCCCATCCTGGATAACTTGGCGAACCTGGAACAAGCCAGAGCTATCCGGGATGAGCTACGTAACTTTTATTCGGTCATCAAGGGGCAGGATGCGCTGCTGCGCTTTGTATTCTTAACCGGGGTTTCCAAGTTCAGCAAGGTCAGCCTGTTTTCGGGTTTGAATCACCTCAACGACATCACCTTGGATGGCCGCTATTCCGCCCTATGTGGCTACACCGATGCCGACTTGGATGAAGTCTTTGCAGCCGAATTGGAAGGGCTGGATCGCGCTGAAGTGCGCCACTGGTACAATGGCTACAACTGGCTGGGGGAGTCGGTTTACAACCCCTTTGATCTGCTATTGCTGTTTCAAAAGCGTGATTTTCGCAACTACTGGTTTGAAACAGGTACGCCGACCTTTTTAATCGACCTCTTGCGTCAGCGCCAAACTTTTACTCCAGAACTAGCGAACTTAATTGCAATGGAAGCCCTGATTTCTCGTTTTGATGTCGATGACATGCCGGTTGAAGCCCTAATGTTTCAAACGGGTTATCTGACCATTGCCGATCATTTCAAAATGGGCGCGCTCACAGAATTCACCCTCAAATACCCCAACTATGAAGTTCAGGCTAGCCTCAATGCCCTGCTGTTGGAAGTGCTGATGGGTCATCCATCGCTGCCGCAACCCTTGATGGGGCCGCTGTATCGGCTGCTATTGAAGGGCGACCTGGATGGCCTGAAGAACTTGATCCACAGCCTTTTTGCCAGTATTCCCTACGAATGGCAGCGCAGCACCCCGATTGCCAACTACGAAGGCTACTATGCCAGCGTGTTTTATAGCTACTTTGCCGCCCTGGGGCTGGATATCCGCTTGGAAGACATCACCAATAAAGAGCGCATTGATATGACGGTGCTGTTTAACCAGCAGGTGTTTTTATTTGAATTCAAGGTGGTGGAAGAAGTGCCGGAAGGCAAGGCACTGGAACAGTTGCAAAAAAAAGGTTACGCAGAAAAATACCGCGCCCTCAAGCAGCCGATTTATTTGCTTGGCATCGAGTTTTCAAAAACCGAGCGGCAATTGGTCGCCTTTGAGGTGGAAAAGCTTTAAATCAGGTGCAGTTTTTTTACAGTAAAATCAGTCATTTTTACTTACCCAGTAAACTAAAAGCCTGCGAATATCTTTACTTTCCGTTAGCAAAATCCAACAAAAAGTTACAGAAATGAAAAAAGTCGAAGCGACTCGGCTTTTAGTACCACTGCAGTTAAATTAAACATTTGGTTTGCTGTTGTAAACATCGACCTGCAAGTTTGTGCAAGTTTTCTATTTTCTGGTGTGCTAGCTTAAACTCTGATCACTAATTATTTTCGTCACATTCAGAGTAAAAACAATGCCTTATCAAGCACAAGCCAAACAACTGATCCATCTGTTAGCGCAAACAAAAGCAATTGATGCCCACCTGCTCAACGAGCGTCTCGTTGATATTTTTAGTCTGATACTCAGTCGCCAGATCATCGAGATGGAAGGCACAGACATTGACTGGCATCCTGCTTTTGATACCCTGCTGAGTGTGTTTACCTGGGTCAGCATACCGAGCAAGCAACGCCCTGGCACATCGCCCACCGTTTTTTCAGAATCAATCACCGAGCTTAAGCCAACCCTGTTCGCGCTCAATAGTGACGGGCAGCTTGGCTATGATGATGATCGCGGACAGTATGTGATCACACTCGATGGACAGACCTATGATCTCCCCGGTCAGTCAACCCGATTGTTGACAGCCGATGCGGCACAACTGCGTGCCAAATTAGGTCTGATTCAGCAATTTCAGGATGATGGCTATGCTTTTTTAGGTCAAAAAGACCTCACCATCGAGGTGCCAGACGATGCCAATCTGAGCAATCGGCAGTTTTTAGATATTCAATCTGATGGCGATGTCCGCTTTGCTTTTGAGGGCGAGAACCAAAATTTAGTTCTCAGAAGTGACAGCAACCTCAAGCTCAACGGTGGGACCCTATATATCCAGGACGGCACGCTCAATGTCGCTCGGGTGATTGAAGGGCAAGGCAGCTTCAGCGGGGTTGGCGATATTGTGCTCTCCTCGCGCATCATCATGACCTTTGAACAGCTCCAGCAGATGAGCGGAACCATTCACAGAGGCTCTGACACCAGCACTTTCACTGTTTTAGTTAACAACCAAGCACAGGCACAGGCACTCAAGACCCTGTTGCAAGAACGGGTGCAAGATGGTTTAACGACCCGGGTGTGGCGTGACCTTTGCCGGAGACTTCGGTCACATCATGTTGCCAGGGGCAGATCAAGCCGCTAGGGCAAATGTGCAATTGCTGGATCTTGCCAACTATCAGTTTCTCGCACATGACGGGAAACGGTCAATTTGAGTACGCTAGCCAAACTATAAAACAATAACTTAGCAGATGGGTCTTTGTCAGAAACCGTACTCAATATGAAAGTGATAGGTGTTAAGTTGCTGGATTAAGCATTTGACCGCGTATTCGCAAATGCTTATACTGGCACCCTTCACACTAAGGAGACGCGACGATTCGCGAGCAATCCACAGTATCGACCCGAGCATCACAGCCACCTCCTGATCAGCGGCAGTTGGTTCGCTTGCTACGCTGGCAGATGGTAACAGCGGCTGTTGTCATTGTTTGTGCTATGTTTTTGGGGTGGGCAGTTGCTGGCTCAGCGGCAATCGGCGCTGTTGCCTGTCTCACTGGCAACGGATTATTCGCTTTCTGGGTCTTTACGCGGTATAGTGCTGCTCAGCCTGGTGAGCTGCTGTTGCGGTTTTATGGGGCTGAGGTTGTCAAGCTGCTGTGGATGCTGACAATGTTTATCGTTGCATTTCTTATATTCGACGATTGGTTAAATCCGCCGGCGTTGTTCGGCGCATTTTTTATCGTACAAACCTTGCCCGCGCTGCTTGCAACTCGTTCAGGCACCGGGATTACCACATAAAAGAGTTGATCGATGTCCGCAGACGCGCTGACCGCCCAACACTATATACAACACCATCTGACCAATCTCACGCTCGGGCTTCATCCTGAGCATGGCCTTAGTTTTGCGCGCAGTAGCGCCGAGGCTGCCGAGATGGGCTTTTGGGCCATCCATGTGGATACTATTTTCTTCTCGCTGCTGCTTGGCGGGTTGTTTTTGTGGTTCTTTAAAAGCGTTGCTGAAAAGGCGACGGCGGGGGTTCCCAATGGAGCACAAAACTTTGTCGAATGGATCGTTGATTTTGTCAACGAAAATGTTCGCGGCTCCTTTAGCGGTCAAAATCCTCTGGTGGCACCGCTGGCACTGACGATCTTTGTCTGGGTGTTGCTGATGAACACCATGGACTTGATTCCCGTTGATTTGCTGCCGTTTTACTTCCAACATTTGATGGCAACCTTCGGTGCTGATCCGCACCATGTGTTTTTCAAAGTTGTGCCAACCACCGATCCGAATACCACCTTTGGTATGGCTCTCGTGGTGTTTTTCTTGGTGCTTTATTACAGCATCAAAATCAAAGGCGTTGGCGGCTTTGTTGGTGAGCTGACCTTGCAGCCCTTTGGCAAATGGGGCATGCCCGCCAATCTGGTGCTCGAAGGCATCAGCCTGCTATCCAAGCCCGTCTCGCTGGCACTGCGACTGTTTGGCAACCTCTATGCTGGCGAGATGATCTTTATCCTGATTGCGCTGATGTATGGTCACAATTTGATCATGGATGTATCAGGGGGCCTGATGCAACTGGCATGGGCAATCTTCCATATTCTGATCGTGACCTTGCAGGCGTTTATCTTTATGGTGCTAACGATTGTGTACCTCGACATGGCACACCAGCATCACTAAGTTGATCGTTTTTATATCTTTGGTTTTTTTCACCTTCCTAAACCCACGGGGGATACAATGGAACTTGCACAAGCTGTTATTTATATCGCTTCTGGTCTAATGTTGGGTCTGGGCGCACTCGGTGCCGCCATCGGTATCGGGGTGCTCGGCGGTCGTTTTTTGGAGGGTGCTGCGCGCCAGCCTGAATTGATCCCCATGCTGCGCACCCAGTTTTTCATCGTCATGGGTTTGACTGATGCGTTGCCAGTCATCTCGATTGCGATGGGTCTGTACCTGATGTTCGCTGTCTGATGACCGTTGTCCGGCTGTCATTGCCGGTCTTAAGTCACTCGTTTCACGAGGCTCACAGATGAATATCAATTTGACACTATTTCTCCAGATGATCTCCTTTGCGGTGTTCGTCTGGTTCTGCATGACCTATGTCTGGCCACCGATCATGCAGGCACTTGAGACCCGCAAGACAAAAATTGCCGAGGGTCTGGCAGCGGCTGAACGCGGTGCGCAGGAGCAAGAGCTTGGGCGGCAGCGGGCACTTGAGGTCATGCAGCAGGCCAAAACCGATGCAGCAGAGATTGTTGCTCAGGCACAAAAACGCTATAACGACATCCTCGAACAAGCCAAACAGGATGCCGATGCTGAAAACAGCCGACTGAAAAGTGCTGCACAAGCAGAAATTGAGCAGCAAGCCAACCGCGCCCGCGAAGAATTACGGGAACGGGTTGCCACCCTCGCCGTGGCTGCGGCCGAGAAAATCCTCCAGCAAGAGATCGATGCCAGCGCCCACAAAACGCTGCTCGACTCCTTTGCCAAACAGATTTAAAGGCACGCTCATGGCCGGAGACACTACAACTATCGCCCGTCCTTATGCTGAGGCAGTGTTTGCCATTGCCCGCGAACAGGACGCGCTGGAGCGCTGGTCTGCGGCGTTAGGTCAGCTTGGCGTGATCATTAGCGATCCTGCGATCCAGGCACAGATTGGCAACCCCAATATAGCGCGTGAGCGTCTGTGCGATCTCATCCTTGCCATCGCCAATAACGCGCTTGATACCGCACCCACTCATTTGGTGAAGCTACTGGTTGCCAATGATCGGCTGGCGATTCTTCCTGAGATCGCCCGTCTTTATGATCAGATGAAGACCGCTGAGCAGGGCGTGCGCCAGATTCAGGTGCGCACTGCCTTTGACCTCGACAACGCTGAACGCGATGCGCTGACTGCGACACTCAAACACCATTTTGGAGCCACCATCGAGCTGGCGGTCGAGACCGATCACAGCTTGATTGGCGGTGTTGAGATTCGCGCTGACGATGTGGTCATCGACGGCTCGGTGCGCGGTCGGCTGCAACAGCTTGCCAACGAATTGCAATTCTGAACGGAAACCGCCATGCAACTGAACCCCTCAGAGATCAGCGATCTGATCAAACAGAAGATCGAGCAGTTCGACATCAAGACCGAAGCGCGCGCCGAAGGCACCATCGTGAGCCTCACCGATGGCATCGTGCGCATCTATGGTCTGTCGGATGCTCAGTATTACGAAATGCTGGAGTTCCCCAACAACACCTTTGGTTTGGCGCTCAACCTAGAGCGTGACTCAGTGGGTGCGGTGATCCTCGGCGACTATACCCATTTATCGGAAGGCGACTGGGCGCGCTGCACTGGGCGCGTGCTTGAGGTGCCAGTCGGTGAAGCACTGCTCGGACGCGTTGTCGATTCACTCGGTGCGCCAGTCGATGGCAAAGGGCCGGTGAACGCCACTGAAACCTCTTCGATTGAAAAAATCGCTCCGGGTGTGATCAGCCGTCAGTCGGTCGATCAGCCTTTGCCTACTGGACTCAAAGCGATTGATGCCATGGTGCCGGTGGGACGCGGTCAGCGTGAGCTGATCATTGGCGACCGCCAGACTGGAAAAACCGCAGTGGCGATTGATGCCATCATCAATCAAAAAGGCACTGGGGTGAAATGTATCTATGTTGCCGTCGGCCAGAAAAACTCCTCGGTGGCAGCGGTGCAGCGCAAGCTCGAAGAATTTGGCGCGATGGATCACACCATCATCGTTCATGCTGGCGCGTCTGATTCAGCGGCGATGCAGTTTATTGCGCCTTACGCTGGCTGTGCGATGGGTGAATATTTCCGCGACAAGGGCGAGGACGCGCTGATTGTTTATGACGATCTCACGAAACAGGCATGGGCCTATCGTCAGGTTTCGCTGTTGCTGCGTCGTCCGCCAGGTCGTGAAGCCTATCCAGGTGATGTGTTTTATCTGCACTCGCGGTTGTTAGAGCGCGCCGCTCGCGTCAATGCCGATTATGTGTCACAACAAACGGGTGGACGGGTGACTGGCAAAACTGGCTCGCTGACTGCGCTGCCGATTATTGAAACCCAAGCGGGTGATGTCTCCGCCTTCGTGCCAACCAATGTGATTTCGATCACCGACGGACAGATTTTCCTTGAAACCGATCTGTTCAATGCGGGGATTCGACCAGCGATCAACGCTGGTCTGTCAGTCTCGCGTGTTGGTGGTGCTGCGCAGACCAAGATCATCAAAAAACTCGGCGGCGGCATCCGGCTGGCATTGGCTCAGTATCGAGAGCTGGCGGCATTTTCACAGTTTGCTTCTGATCTCGATGAAACCACCCGCAAGCAGCTAGAGCGCGGCGAGCGTGTCACCGAATTGATGAAGCAGTTTCAATACTCGCCGATGAGCACCGGCCAGATGGCGGTGTCGCTGTTTGCTGCCAACGAGGGCTATCTCGATGATGTTGACACCATCAAAGTCGTCGCCTTCGAGCGTGCTTTGCAGAGCTATATGAAGTCTGCTCAGACCGCGTTGTTGGATCAAATCGACGCCAAAGGCGATTACAACGACGAGATTGCAGAGAAACTGCATGCGGCGATCAAGGATTTCAAAGCCAACAATACCTGGTAACTTCTGTGCGGGCGGGCGTTCGCGTCCGCCATCTCAGCGCGCAAAGTTTTTTAGCCCATTAGGAGCCTAAGCATGGCAGGCGCCAAAGAAATTCGCACCAAAATTGCGAGCATCAAGAGCACCCAAAAGATTACTGGGGCGATGGAGATGGTTGCTGCGTCCAAGATGCGCAAGGCACAGGATCGCATGCATGCCTCACGCCCCTATGCCGAGAAAATGTTGCAGGTGATTCGTCATCTGGCACAAGCCTCTCCTGAGTACCATCACAGCTTTATGTCGCAGAGTCGCGAGATCAAGCGCGTGGGCTATGTTGTGATTTCTTCAGATCGTGGGCTGTGCGGTGGACTCAATAGCAATCTGTTTCGCCGCCTCGTGCAAGAGATCAAAGCGCAACGCCAGCAAGGCATTGAGATCAGCTTTTGCACCATTGGCTCCAAAGCCCTAGGCTTTTTTAAGCGTTTTGGGGGCGATGTTAAGGCTGAGGTCACGCATCTAGGCGACCGACCACATATCGAGAGCTTAATCGGGCCGGTCAAGGTGATGCTCGATGCCTTCGAGCGCGGCGAGCTGGATGCGATCCATGTCGTCTACAATGAATTCATCAATACGATGACGCAACGACCACGGATTCAGCAGTTGGTGCCGATTCAGGCCGCCGATGCCAAAGATCGCCCCAGTGGTCCGATCTGGGATTACATCTACGAGCCTGATCCGCGCACAGTGCTCGATAGCCTGCTGTTGCGTTATATTGAATCACTGGTTTATCAGGCGGTTGTTGAGAATGGTGCCAGCGAACAGGCAGCCCGTATGGTGGCGATGAAAGCGGCATCGGATAACGCCGGCAACCTCATTGACGAGCTGCAATTGGTTTACAACAAGGCCCGCCAAGCGGCGATTACTCAGGAACTCTCCGAGATCGTCAGTGGTGCCGCTGCCATCTCCTGATGTGTTGCTAAAAAATCATACCCGTTACAACCCAGTTTTGGAATGCCGCAAGGCACAAGAGAGGAAATGATTATGAGTTCCGGTAAGGTGGTGGAAATTATTGGTGCTATCGTGGATGTGCAATTTTCGCGCGACGACATGCCCAAGGTCTACGACGCGCTTACAATCGACGCCACTGGCCTGACATTAGAGGTCGAACAGCAGCTTGGCGACGGCATTGTCCGCACTATTGCGATGGGCAGCACCGATGGGCTCAAGCGTGGTGTCGAAGTCAGCAACAGCGGTGCTCCAATCAATGTCCCCGTCGGCAAAGCGACGCTGGGACGGATTATGGATGTATTGGGAAAACCAATCGACGAAGCTGGTGAAATCGGGCACAGCGAAACCTGGCCAATTCATCGCAAAGCCCCCAAATTTGAGGAGCAGGCAGGAACCACTGAGATTCTCGAAACGGGAATCAAGGTGGTTGATCTGATCATGCCGATCTCGAAAGGCGGCAAGGTCGGTCTGTTCGGCGGTGCGGGTGTCGGCAAGACCGTGACCCTGATGGAGCTGATTCGCAACATTGCGGTCGAGCATTCTGGCTATTCGGTGTTTGCTGGTGTTGGTGAGCGTACCCGTGAGGGCAACGACTTCTACCACGAAATGAAAGAAGGTGGGGTTCTCGACAAGGTGGCACTTGTTTATGGTCAGATGAATGAGCCACCTGGTAACCGCTTGCGCGTGGCGCTGACCGGACTGACCATGGCGGAGTATTTCCGTGACGAAGGGCGTGATGTGTTGATGTTTATCGACAACATCTATCGTTACACCTTGGCGGGAACTGAGGTGTCGGCGTTGCTTGGTCGGATGCCTTCAGCAGTGGGCTATCAGCCAACCCTGGCCTCTGAGATGGGCGCGCTGCAAGAGCGCATTACCTCAACGCGAACTGGCTCGATCACCTCCTTCCAAGCGGTGTATGTCCCTGCCGACGACTTGACCGACCCTTCTCCTGCCACCACCTTTGCGCACTTAGATGCGACCTTGGTGTTGTCGCGGCAGATTGCTGAGCTGGGCATCTATCCAGCGGTTGATCCACTCGATTCGACCAGCCGGATCCTCGATCCCAATGTGGTCGGGCAAGAGCATTATGATACCGCACGGGCTGTGCAAGGCACCTTGCAACGCTACAAAGAGCTCAAAGACATCATCGCCATTTTGGGCATGGATGAGCTGTCTGAAGAGGACAAGTTGATCGTTGGGCGGGCGCGTAAAATTCAACGCTTCTTGTCACAACCGTTCTTTGTCGCTGAGGTCTTTACTGGCGCACCAGGCAAGTATGTCTCGCTTAAAGACACCATCGCTGGCTTCCAGTCGATTGTCAATGGCGATCACGACGCGCTGCC
Source organism: Thiorhodovibrio sp. (assembly GCA_007128075.1). Classification (GTDB taxonomy): domain Bacteria; phylum Pseudomonadota; class Gammaproteobacteria; order Chromatiales; family Chromatiaceae; genus Thiorhodovibrio_B. Next base: position 8,790 of record SKYD01000235.1, on the reverse strand, counting down.
AGAACAGGCATTCTATATGGTCGGCTCGATTGATGAAGCGGTCGCCAAAGGCGAGAAAATGCAGTAGTAAAAGGAGGCTATTTTTATGGCCATGACCATGCATGTCGATATCGTCAGTGCCGAGGGTGCGATCCATTCTGGTATCGCAACGCGGGTGTACGCGCCTGGTGAGTCTGGTGAGCTAGGCATTGCCGCCCGCCATACACCGCTCATCACCCGTCTCAAGCCAGGTGATGTACGCGTTGTCAATGAAAATACCAGCGACGAAATGGAGCATTTCTATGTTTCTGGCGGGATGCTGGAAATTCAGCCCGATGTTGTCACCGTACTGGCAGATACAGCGATTCGTGCCCAAAATCTCGACGAAGCCGCCGCGATTGAAGCCAAACGGCGCGCCGAAGAGTCACTTGCTGGCAAGACCGCAGACTTTGAATACGCTAAGGCACAGATCGAGCTGGCTGAGGCGATTGCCCAACTTCGCGCCATTGAAAAATTGCGCAAAATGAGAGCCAGCTAAGTTTGGGATCAGAACGCGCACGGATTGTTAAGCGATGAAACTTGGGGTGATTATCCTTGCGGCTGGCAAAGGCACCCGAATGCGCTCGGCGTTACCCAAGGTGTTGCATCCGCTCGCAGGTCGCCCGCTGATTCATCATGTCCTAGATGCTGCACAGGCACTGGGGGCTGTCCGGGTGTGTTGTGTTTGTGGACATGGTGGACAGCAGGTGATGGCAAGTCTTGCCGAGCGCGATTGTGACTTTGTCGAGCAACGCGAGCGGCTGGGGACGGGGCATGCGGTGATGCAAGCCATGCCAAGCATGGAAGACATTGATCGGGTGCTGATTCTCTATGGCGATGTGCCGCTGATTGAGCCAGAAACACTGAATCGTCTGGTTGCCGATAGTGCGCATACTGCGCTTGGCTTGCTTACGATCCATGTCAATGATCCGACCGGCTATGGGCGCATTGTGCGCAACAAAACGGGTTCAGTATGTCGCATTGTCGAACACAAAGATGCCGCCGAGCCTGAGCTAGAGATCAAAGAAGTCAACACCGGGATCATTGTTGCCGAACGCAGTGCGCTTGCTGACTGGCTTGGGCAGATCGACAACCGCAATGTCAAGGGTGAATATTATCTCACCGACATCATCGGCATTGCCACCGCCAATGGGGTTGAGGTTGCCACCACCACACCGAGTCGCCCTGAAGAGGTCGCTGGGATCAATGATCGGGTACAGCTTGCTGCTTTGGAGCGTTATTATCAGCAGCGCGTTGCCGCCTGCTTGATGCGCAATGGCACCAGCATTGCCGATCCTGCGCGTATTGATGTTCGTGGTACGCTGGTTTGTGAACGCGATGTAGCACTAGATGTTAATCTGGTGTGCGAAGGACGGGTGCATCTGGGTGCCAATGTTCGCATTGGTCCTAATTGTCTACTTAAAAATTGCGAGATTGGTCCTGATACTGAGATTCTGGCGTATTCGATGATCGAAGGCACCTGTGTTGGTGCGGGATCGCGCATTGGTCCCTTTGCTCGGCTGCGACCTGGGGCAATGATTGGCGATGAATGCCATGTCGGCAACTTTGTCGAGATTAAACAATCGCAGCTTGCCACTGGCACCAAGGTCAATCATCTAAGCTATATCGGTGATGCGGACATTGGTGAGCAGGTAAATATCGGGGCTGGCACCATTACCTGTAATTACGATGGAGCGCGCAAACACCGCACTCAGATTGGCGATGATGCCTTCATCGGCTCCAATACCGCGTTGGTGGCTCCTGTTGCAGTTGGCGCGGGGGCTACCATTGGTGCAGGATCAGTGATTACCTGTTCCACGCCCGCTGGCAAACTCACCCTGAGCCGTCCACAACAGTTGACGCTGGAGCATTGGCAGCGTCCTCGCAAAGACAAAACCTGATTGGTTCAAATCCCCGCCGTTTACAGCGGGGAATCACAAAGTGAATTTAGCGACGCGGCGGTCGCTCAGTTCGCGGACGAGCTTCGTTGACGATTAATTTACGCCCATCCTGTAAGCTGTCGTTGAGCGCATCAATAGCCTGTTCAGCCTCGGCTTGATTGGGCATCTCGACAAAGCCAAAGCCTTTCGATTGACCAGAAAATTTGTCTTTGATGACATCAGCACTCGCGACCTCCCCAAAGTCGCTAAACATGGCCTGCAATTGATCGTCGGTCACGGAGTATTTCAGGTTGCCTATGTAAATCCTCATCGTTTTATGCTCTCAATCTTAGGAACGCTTGTGCATTGTGTGCGTGGGCATCAGCGACCGGTCAACGCACAAAACCGCTCGCCAATCAAACCTGCCTTTTTTTGTCCAAGCGTCGCAACCAAGACCGATGAAGAAGAACCCGACAACGCTTGCTATCATATTATTGACAAAAGCTAGTCGATCAACCGCTAAGGGTCAACAATAAACCATCCGTAATATTGACCTATGCCAAAACATTGACCGATTTTCGCCGCCGCAGCGCAAGCCACGCCAATAATCCTACCAAAACCACGGCACTGAGCACGCCAATCAGGTCTGGCGAATGCGGATGGTGCATGAGTTGGGCGGCGGTTGGAGTGGCAAGCAGGCGATCAAACAGCAGCCCACAGATCAGACTCATCGCCACCACGGTGCCAAGATACAGCATCGTGACCCGTAGCCCCAGAGTGCGCCCAACCGCACCAATGGTCGCCATGTTGACTGCCGGTCCTGCCATGAGAAACACCAGTGCTGACCCAGCGGGCAGCCCAGCGGCAACCAGCGCAGCGGCAATCGGCACCGAGGCGGTGGTGCAGACATACAGCGGGATTGAGATCACAACGACAACCAGCATTCCCAGCAATCCGCCTGACCAGCTGTATCCAGCAAAAAAATCCTGCGGTAACAGAGTGGTAACTAGCGCGGCGGCGATCACCCCGAAGATGAGCCAGCGATCAAGCGCGGCGAGAAGATCAAACACTGCATAATCCAACACCGCAAGCAGTCCGCGTTGTGGTGTGGTTGTAGCTGATGTGCAGCAGTGACAGGGCACAGTGGATGGCGGTGGTGGCTCAGGTGCAGTAAAACGATTCACCAACACGCCGCCACTGAATCCAGCCACAATTGCAGCGACCAACTTGAAAATTGCAAATGGCCAGCCGAGAAAGGCGGCACTGACCAGCATTGAGTCAACGCCAGTTTGTGGCGTGCTGATTAAAAATGCCGTTGCTGCTCCTGGCGAGGCACCCTCACGGCGCAGTCCAAGCGCGGTCGGGATCACCCCACAGGAGCATAACGGCAGTGGCGCACCAATGAGAGCGGCGCGCAGCGCAGTCGCGGAATCAGTGCCGCTGAGTCCGCGTCGAATCCAGTCCGATGGCACATAAACATGCAGCAGCCCCGCCAACAGCAATCCGATGAGCAGCGACGGGGCAAGATCGGTGGCAATCTGCCACAGATGCAGCCAAAACTCGACGATCATGAGCGGGGCTGTCGCGCTTTAAAAACCGCCGTGCGGACGCTGTTGTGGATGCTGGGGCTGGTGGTGCGGATAGGGCTGTTGATAACGGTACTCGTAATGCTGTTGATATTGGCGTTGGTTTTGATCATACAGGTAGCCACCAAGCGCACCCGCGCCAGCGCCGATCAGCGCGCCCTTGCCTGCATCAGCACTCAGTGAACCAATCGCGGCACCTGCTGCGGCACCCGCCGCCGCGCCAGTTGCCGTCCGCGAAGCGGTGGTGCCGCCACCGCCGGTGGCCATGCAGCCGCTAAGCAGCGTCATCGCCGCCAATGAGATCATTGCTTTTTTAATGAACATCAGATTGTCCCCATGAAGTTAAAGCACAAAAATTTAGGTGGGGCTAGGGGCACAGGCCGCCAAGCCCTCGGTCAGCGTTGGATAGCGCAAACTCACCCCAAGTTCCGTGAGCAGCTTGCGATTATCCAGCCGCCGCGATTCTTGCATATAAGACAGCATCCCCGCCGATAGGTGCGCGGCTGCCTCTGCCAGTGGCACCTGAGGTGGCAGTGGCAACCCGGCAGCAGTGGCAACCTGGTTAAAATAATCGGTCATGGTGCTTGGATGGCCATCGCTGACATTGTAGATCGCGCCAGCGGGGGCGCGATCCATCGCTGCACAACAGATCGTCACCAAATCATCGGCATGAATCCGATTCGACCACGGCGATTCTGCCTCCAACACCACCGGCAGCCCTTGACGCAGCCGCGCCAGCGGTAGCCGCTCGGCAGCATAGATCCCCGCCACACGCAAGATAATCAGTTCTACCCCGCTCGCTGCTGCCCAGCGCGTCAACCGTTGTTCGGCATCAAGCCGCCGTTTGGAGCGTGCTGCATCGGGGCGGGTGGGGTGGGTTTCATCGACCCATGCCCCAGCGCAGTCGCCATACACTCCTGTTGTGCTCATGTAGACCAAACGACGCGGATGGCCGCAGCAAGCAAAATGCTCCACCAAGCGCGCACTGAGCGCGTCCTCCTCACCCGTCGGTGGTGGTGGCGCAAGATGAAAGATGGTCTCGCCAGTGCAAGGCAGCGCGCTGAGCGCGTCCTGCTCCAGATCAAGCGCAAGCGGCTCGGCTCCGCTGGCGGCAACCGCCTCGTAACTGGCCGCACTGCGCACCACGCCAATCACCTGTTCGCCTTGTTGACAATAATGACGCGCCAAGGCGCGACCAATCAATCCACAGCCAAGAATTAACATTTGATCTGAAACTCCTGCGATTTGTGTTAGGTCCAGGGGCTGAATTCCCCGCCGCTGGCAGCGGAGTCGTTTATTTCTATTAACGATTTAATATCAAGTGCGTCCAACGCACAACGCTTAGTTTCGTTATAATGCCAATGTTTGATTGAGCGATGATACCGCAGCAACGCGGTATTTTAGGCACAATTTTACGATTGAGTTAAAATAATGGCGATCCCCAAAAGTGTAGATGTTCTTATCATCGGCAGCGGTGCAGCGGGTCTGAGCCTCGCTCTGCGATTGCGTGCCGATCTTGAGGTGGCGGTCATCGCCAAGCGGGCATTGACTGAAGGCAACACGCTCTATGCCCAAGGCGGCATCTCAGCGGTGTTTGATGCCGGTGATTCGTTGCAATCGCATGTGCAGGACACCTTAGTTGCGGGCGCGGGATTGTGTGATCAGGAAACTGTCGAGCGGGTGGTGGAGCGCGGGCCTGCCAATATTCGCTGGCTGTTTGAGTGCGGGGTGGAGTTTACCCGTGACCCCAAAGCTGATGGCTATCACCTCACCCGCGAGGGCGGCCATAGTCATCGTCGCGTGGTTCATGCGGCTGATGCCACTGGCAAAGCGGTGCAGTTGAGTCTTGAAGAATGCGCCCGCGCCCGATCTAACATCTCGTTTCTTGAATATCACACCGCGATTGATCTGATTACTGCCAACCGTTGTGGCGGTCAGGATAATCGCTGTCTCGGTGCCTATATTCTCAATTCGCACAGCGGTCAGGTCGAGACCTTTCTTGCTCGCTGCGTGGTGATTGCCACTGGTGGGGCGAGCAAAGTGTATCTTTACACCAGCAATCCCGATGTTGCCACTGGGGACGGCATTGCCATGGCGTGGCGAGCGGGCTGTCGCGTCGCCAATATGGAATTTATGCAATTCCATCCCACCTGTCTGTATCACGCCAAAGCCAAATCGTTTTTAATCTCCGAGGCGTTGCGTGGTGAAGGGGCGCGGCTATTGCTGCCCGATGGCGAGCGCTTCATGCCGCGCTTTGATGCGCGTGCTGAGTTGGCACCGCGTGATATTGTCGCTCGCGCCATTGATCATGAAATCAAACGCTTAGGCAGCAAATGTGTCTATTTGGACATCTCGCACCGCTCGGCGGACTTTGTCCATCACCATTTTCCGACGATTTATGAGCACTGCTTGACGCTAGGGCTGGACATCACCCGCGAGCCAATCCCTGTTGTACCAGCCGCCCATTATACCTGTGGTGGAATTGTCACTGATGCCAACGCCCATACCGACATCCCAGGACTCTATGCGATTGGTGAAGCCTCTTATACGGGGTTGCATGGTGCCAATCGTATGGCGAGCAATTCCTTGCTAGAATGCTTGGTTTTTGCTGAGTTGGCAGCGGCGGATATCGAGCGCCAGCCCCGCGTCCAAGATTCTGCGCTCAGTGTTCCACTCTGGGATGCCAGCCGCGCCAGTGAGCCAGATGAAGAAGTGGTGATCTCGCATAACTGGGAGGAATTGCGTCACTTTATGTGGGATTATGTCGGCATTGTGCGCACCAATAAACGCTTGATGCGTGCCAAGCGGCGGGTTGATCTGTTGCGTCAGGAGATCATCGAAAATTATAGCCACTTTAAAGTCACCACTGATCTTTTAGAACTGCGCAATTTGGTCGAGGTGGCGGATTTAATTATCCAATCGGCGATGCGCCGCCGCGAAAGTCGTGGGCTGCATTATACGCTCGATTTTCCACACCAAGATCCGCGCCAACTGGCACCGACAATCCTGATTCCAGATCGTTATCGCCCATTACAGGCAATCTAGGCTGCATCGACACATGAGTATTTTAAGGAGACCATCGTCACATTATGGAAACCAACCAACAATTGATTTCTTATCTTGCTGACTGTCAGACACGGGTGAATCGCGGGCTGGATAGCATATTGCCGGCTGCCGATCTTGCCCCGACGCGTCTGCATGAGGCGATGCGCTATGCGGTGTTAGGTGCGGGCAAACGCATTCGCCCGACGCTGACCTATGCTGGGGCGCGGGCTGTGGGTGCTGCACCGGAGCAGGTGCAAATGGCCGCCTGTGCGGTGGAACTGATTCATGCCTATTCACTTATCCATGACGATTTGCCCGCCATGGATGATGATGATCTGCGCCGTGGTCGCCCGACTTGTCATAAAGCATTTGATGAGGCGACGGCGATCTTAGCCGGTGACGCGCTGCAAACCCTGGCGTTTCAGATTCTCGCCAACGATGGGGCTAATCCAGAGCCGGTACGGGTGCGGATGATCGAAAATCTGGCGCGTGCCAGTGGCTCGCGGGGGATGGTGGGCGGTCAGGCGCTGGATTTGGCAGCGGAGGGTGCTCAGTTGGATTTAGAAGCCCTGGAGACCATTCATCGCCATAAAACCGGTGCCTTGATCAGCGCCAGCGTCACCATGGCAGCGATGGCACGCCCTCAGTTGCCGCCAGAGCAGCTCGCCAGTTTGGAATATTATGCCCGTTGCATTGGGCTGGCGTTTCAGGTGCAAGATGATCTGTTAGACATCGAGGGAGCAACGGAGGTCATCGGCAAACGCAGCGGTCAGGATGCTTCACACCACAAGGCCACCTATCCCGCGCTGCTCGGCATTGAACAAGCCCATGCCACCGCCCATCAACTGGTTGATGAGGCGCTGGCAAGTTTGCGGGTTTTTGGTGATCGCGCCGAGCCACTGCGCTGGATCGCCCACTATATTATCGAGCGCACACATTGACTGCGACGCTGGATTTTGACTATACAGGAATGTTCATGGATCTAAGAACCAGCCACCTGTCGCCGGTGGAGCGACAAATTGCCGATATTCAATCCAGCAGCGACAGTCGGCACATTGCCATTGATCGCGTCGGGATCAAAGACATTCGCCACCCGGTGCGGGTGCGTGAACGCGCCGGCGGTGAACAGCACACAGTGGCAACCTTTAATATGTATGTGTATCTGCCACATAATTTTAAGGGCACCCACATGTCGCGCTTTGTGCAGATTCTCAACAGCCACGAGCGCGAGATTGATGTCAAAATTTTTAAGGAAATGCTCCGTGAGATGACCACGCGGCTGGAATCGAAAGCCGGGCATATCGAGATGCGTTTTCCTTTTTTTATCAACAAACAAGCCCCGATCTCAGGGGTGCAAAGTCTGCTCGACTATGATGTCACCTTTATTGGTGAGATTCGCCACGATCAGCCCAGCCTGTCGGTCAAGATCGTCATTCCTGTGACCAGCCTGTGCCCGTGCTCGAAGGAAATCTCTGACTATGGTGCCCACAATCAGCGTTCGCATGTCACGCTTACCGTGCGCACCAAAGGCTTTTTGTGGGTGGAAGAGCTGATCGATCTCGTCGAGGCCGAGGCCTCCTGTGAGCTGTTTGGGCTGCTCAAGCGCCCCGATGAGAAATATGTCACCGAGCGTGCCTATAACAACCCGAAATTTGTCGAGGATACCGTGCGCGACATTGCCTGTCAGCTTGATCAAGACCCGCGAGTGGGTGCCTATGTGGTTGAATCGGAAAACTTTGAGTCGATCCACAATCACTCCGCTTATGCCATGATCGCCCGTGACAAGGAAGACCTGGAACCGTGCACGAAATCGTCCTAGTTGACATCTCAGGGCGCGATCGCCCCGGCATCACCGCCACCCTCACCGAGGTCTTGTCACGCTATGAAGTGCGGATTCTCGACATTGGCCAATCGGTGATCCACAACACTCTCGCACTCGGCATGTTGCTCGAATTACCCGCTGATGACTCCGCCTGCCCCGTGTTCAAAGACCTCTTATTCGCCGCCCACCGCTTAGGGCTGGCAATGCAGTTGACCCCGGTGACGGGCGATTCTTACGAGGATTGGGTGCGCGAACAGGGACAGCCGCGCCATATCTTGACCCTGCTGGGGCGAGCGATCAGTGCCCGTCATCTGGCACGGGTCTCGGCGGTGGTCAGCGCCGACGGGCTGAACATTGACCAGATCACCCGGCTGTCAGGGCGGCTGTCACGACAAATGACCTCGCCGCGTCCTGCCAGTGTTGAATTTTGGCTACGCGG
>SKYD01000055.1 GCA_007128075.1 Thiorhodovibrio sp. | reverse complement strand
GCGGCGGCGCCAAGCATCCCTGATGCGCTTCAGCCATGGGTGCCGTGGGTGTTGCCGCCAGCCGAGGATCATCGCGCCTGTCCACTGGGCAGCGGCGACGCGGGGACGCGGCTGTGTGCTTGGCCGCAAGCCTTGACCTTGGAGCTAGAGGCTCGCGGCGGGCGTTTTAGCCAAACTTGGCGGCTGTATGCTGAAAGCTGGATTGTTCTTCCTGGTGAACGCACCGCCTGGCCGCAGGCGGTCACGGTCAATGGTGCGCCAGCGATGGTGTTAGAACGCGATGGTCGCCCGGCGCTGTATCTGCCTGCTGGCAGGCATCACATCACCGGAACCCTGATCTGGGCACGCCGCCCCGATGGGCTGGCATTGCCGCCCGAGGTTGGGCTGGTGCAGCTCCGGCTCGATGGCGAGCCAGTGGTCGCCCCCCGCATCGATGCCCAACAGCGGCTGTGGTTGGGTGCTGATCCTAGTATGTCTGAACCAACTGCCGAGCCTGATCGGCTGGCGCTGGTGGTGACGCGGCTGATTCGTGATGGGGTGCCGTTGCGGGTGACCACGCGCCTAGAACTGGAAGTCTCCGGCGAGCCACGCGAATTGACGCTGCATCCGCTGCTGGCTGGCAGCACGCCGCTGCGCGCCTCAAGTCCGCTGCCGCTACAACTGGATGCCGCCGGGCAATTGACGCTGCAAATTCGCCCCGGGCAATGGGTGGTGGAGCTGGAATCTTGGTATGCCGACCCGTTGCCGAGCTTGCAGTTTGCCGCCCGTCCTGCACCCTGGCCCACGCAAGAGGTGTGGGCATTTCGCGCTGCACCCGAGGTGCGTCAGGTTGAACTCGGTGGTGCGCCCACCATTGATCCGCGCCAGACGCGGCTGCCTAGTGCTTGGCAAGGGCTGCCGACCTATTTGCTGGAGCCTGATGCCAGCCTGATCATCGAACAACAGCAACGCGGCCAATCCGAGCGCAACCGTCTGCATCTGCGCCGCGAAGTACGGCTTGATTTTGCCGGTCAGGGCTTGAGCGTGCGCGATCAGATTCGTAGCGAGGGGGTGTTGGTGCATGATCAACGCTTGGAGGCACGGCCGCCGCTGCGTTTAGGTCAGGTGCAGGTCAACGGTGAGCCACGCTTTATCACCCAGCGTGAAGACGCGCTCGAAGGCATTGAACTAAGAGCGGGGTCGTTGAACCTGATCGCTGACGGTCGACTTGAACAGCTCATCACACCCTGGCAGCCGATCAGCCGCTGGCCGATTTCGAGCTGGAATCAGACCTTTGAGTCGATTGAAACCCAGCTACATCTGCCGCCAGGCTGGCAGTTAATTCATCTCAACGGCGTTGATCATCCGCCGCCAACCTGGGTGGATCGCTGGTCGCTGTTGGATTTGTTTTTGGTGTTGATTGCCAGCTTGGCGATGGCGCGGCTGTGGGGCTGGCGCTGGGGCTTGATCACGCTGGTCACTTTAACCCTGACTTGGACGGCACCCCAGGCACCGCAGTTGGTGTGGCTTCATGCCATTGCTGCTGCCGCGCTGTTGCAACTGGTGCCTGAGCGCGAGGATTCAGCACTGCGCTGGCTACGATTGATGGTGCTATGGTATGGGCGCGTCGTGTTGGTGGTGTTGGCAGCCACCGCGCTGATTTTTCTCACCCAGGAGCTACGAGGAGCATTGTTTCCGCAGTTGGCGCCGCTGGTTACGGCAGCGCCCAGCCAGGCTGATCAACGCCAGCCGTCGTTGCTGACACCACAGATCAGAGCTGAAAGTGCTCGCGAAAATCTGTCAATCGCTATGCAAGTGGGTCGCGATGCGTTAGATCGCACTGAATCAAGCCGCCAACGCACTGCACCACCACCGCCGCCGCCGCAACCATTGACCACTATGACCGCTGACACCAAAGTGCAAACGGGGCTTGGAGTGCCGGATTGGACATGGCGCAGCCTGAGCTTGCGCTGGTCAGGGGCGGTGACTGCCGATCAAACCATGCAGTTATGGCTGCTGTCACCTGGCGGCGGCTTGCTGCTGGCGCTGGTGCAGTTGCTGCTGGTGCCTTTATTGGCACTAAAATTAACTGATCGTTTGCAACTGCCGCCGCTGGCGTTGAAGCCAGCAGCACGGATCGCCAGTGCGCTGTTGGCCATCGGCACCCTGACGCTGCTGTGGTCAGCGCCGCCAGCGCAGGCGGATACGACGCTGAGCACGGGATCATTCCCGCCCCCCGCGCTGCTCGATGCGCTCCGTGAACGGTTGCTGACACCACCTGAGTGTGCTCCGCAGTGCGCCAGCATTCCGCAGTTAAATCTCACCATTGAGGGCGAGACGCTGCGTTTGATGGTGCTGATTGATGCCAGCCATGCCACGGCGGTGGCATTGCCGCTGAGTCTTAGCAGTTGGACACCGCACCAGGTGCAGCACGCAAAGACCGCCACTGCGGTCGCGCTGCGGCGGGGTCAGCAGGATCAATTGCTCGCACTGGTGCCAGCAGGTCGCCATTGGCTGCGGCTGCAAGGGCCACTGCCAGACAGCGACAGCATCAGTTTGCCGCTGCCGTTGCGTCCACATCTGGTCACCGCTGATCTTGACCGCGATTGGCGACTCGAAGGGGTCAATGCCGATGGTGTGCCGAGCAATCAGTTGCGTCTGGTGCGCCAGCAGCCAGCACCAGCCACCCCAACGGCGCGGCGTGAGTCACCCACCTTGCCGCCGCTGTTAGAGATCGAGCGTCAGCTCAATCTGGGGCTGAACTGGACAGTTGAGACGCGGGTGCGCCGTCTCTCGCCAGAGCACAGTGCGGTGGATCTGTGGGTGCCACTGCTTCCGGGTGAGTCGGTGATCAGCGACGAGATGCAGGTTGAAAATGGTCAGATATTTATCAGTCTGTCGCCAGGCGAGCGCGAACAGCACTGGTCATCGCGGCTGGATGATGACCCCGAATTGCTGTTGCAGGCCACCGATCATGTGCATCTGCTAGAACGCTGGTGTTTGCTCGCCAGTCCGCTGTGGCATGTCACTAGCACAGGCATTCCACCCAGCGCCAGCGGCTGCACCACGAAGCGCGGCCAAGCGCAACGGCCGCAAACTTGGCAGCCCTGGCCAGGTGAAAAATTAACGCTGAGTATTCGCCGTCCGTCAACGGTGCCTGGACCAACTCTGACCCTCGATGCCAGTGCTTACCATCTCAAGCCCGGGCGGCGCGCCACCACTGCCAAGCTGCAACTGACACTGCGCAGCAGCCAAGGCGGTCGCTATCGCTTGCCATTGCCAGAACAGGCGCAGTCACTCAAGCTGACCATCAATGGCCAGTCGCGTGCCGTGGTCGTACATGAGGGGGCATTGGAGTTGCCACTGGTGCCGGGCAGCCAGACGGTGGTGCTTGAATGGCAACAGCCGACGGGGCTGGCGCTGTGGTATCAGCCACCCGCAGTGACGCTGGATCTGCCCGCAGTCAATGCCCGCACCCGCATTGAATTAGGCAGCCAACGCTGGGTGCTGTGGGGCTGGGGGGATGGCTGGGGGCCTGCGGTGCTGTTTTGGCCGCTGTTAATCGTGTTGGCAGTGCTCGCTTGGGGGCTTAGTCGGCTGCCTTTCACACCGTTGACCTTCATTGATTGGCTGCTGTTGGCGATTGGGCTGAGCCAGGCAGAGCTGTGGATTGGTGCGCTGGTGGCGGGCTGGCTGCTGGCGTTGGGCTGGCGGCGCGGGCATCCAAACATTGACGCACCCGCTTGGCAGTTTAATTTGCGTCAGATTGGGCTGGTGCTGCTGACGGTGGTCGCGCTGTTGGGGCTATTCACAGCAGTGCAACAAGGACTGCTCGGCACCCCAGCGATGCACATTGCCGGTAATGGCTCCAGCCAAGGCGATCTGCGCTGGTATCTGGATCGTGTTAGTGGTGTACTCGGCGAAGTCGGGGTAATTTCGGTGCCGCTGCTGGTGTATCGTGGGCTGATGCTAGCCTGGGCGTTGTGGCTGGCTTTGCGCTTGCTCGATTGGCTGCGCTGGGGCTGGCGTGGACTCAGCGAGCCGACGCTGTGGCGGAGCAAGCCACCGCCCCCCCAGCCGCCACCACTGCGTCCTAATCACGACCAACCAAGTGTTAATATGTAGACAGGAAGCACAAATGGATAGAATACAGCTTGACCAAGCCATGCCGCCTGGCCTGTTGCGGCTGCTTGCCAGCGCACTCTATGATCTGATGTTAGTGTTCGGGGTGTTGGTGATCGCAGCGGCAGTGCTGGTGATTCCTTATGGGATACTCACCGCGACCGATCTGGCAGCGACGGCACTGGGGCGGCGGTTGCTGCAATTCTATTCGCTAACCATCATCGTGAGTTATTATCTGTATTTCTGGAGCGGCGGTCGCCAAAGTCTGGGGATGCGTGCCTGGCGACTGAAGCTGGTGCGCGATGATGGGGGGGATCTGGATATTTTGTGTGCTGGAGAACGGCTGTTTTGGGCACTGTTGACGCTGTTACCTTTAGGGCTTGGTCTGTGGTGGATGCTTAAAGACCCGCAACGGCGCACCGCCTATGATCGTCTCGCCGCCACCCGGGTGGTTTTGGTTGCCAAATGAACACAAAAACATCTAGGCCCACACTGGTTCTCGCCTCAACCTCTCCATATCGCCAGGCGTTGCTAAAACGCTTAGGCTATCCCTTTGTCACTGCCGCGCCCAAGGTGGATGAGCAACCCTTGGCTGGCGAATCTCCCGTGGCACTGGTGCAACGCCTAGCCGAGGCAAAGGCACGCGCAGTGGCTGCTGCCTATCCGCAGGCATTGATTATTGGCTCTGATCAGGTGGCCTGCTTGGGAGATGCGGTGCTTGGCAAACCTGGCAGCCGCGAGCAGGCGATTGCACAACTTACCCAAGCCAGCGGCAAAAAGGTGGAGCTAATCACCGGGCTGTGCCTTTATCAGGCCGCCAGCGATCAAGCGCGGGTGATCTATGAATCGTTTCGCGTTTATTTTCGCTCACTTTCAGTAGAAAAAATTGCTGCCTATGTCGAGCGAGAACAGCCATTGGACTGCGCTGGCAGTTTTAAATCGGAAGGCTTAGGTATTGCCTTGTTTCAGCGTTTCGAGGGCAACGACCCCAATGCGTTGATTGGACTGCCGTTAATTCGATTGATTGACCTGCTCACAGAGGCGGGGCTGGATGTGCTTTAATGGAAATGAACAAACAACAAATCACCGATTGGCTAAAGCGCGTTGAGAGAATTAGCAAACAGCGCGGGCTTAGGATGACAACACAGCGGCGGCGGGTGCTTGAGGTCATCTTGCGTGCTGAGCGGGCGCTGGGCGCTTATGAGATCATGCACCGTTTGAGTGATTACGAGGCCACGCCAGCACCGCCGACGGTGTACCGGGTGTTGGATTTTTTAGTGGAACAGGGGTTGATCCACAAAATCGAGACATTGCATGCCTTTATTGGCTGCAATCACCCCGAGCATCCGCACAACAGCCAGTTTTTAATCTGTGGCGACTGTGGTGGTGTGACTGAGATCGAGAGTCCGCGCATTGTCAGCGAGCTATCCAATGCCGCTCAGGATTGGGCATTTACTCTCAGCCGCCCGATTGTGGAGGTGCTTGGCACCTGCGCCACCTGTCGCAGCCAATCAACACTTTAGCCCCTGCGCTGGCGAATCAAACAAATTTCAGCCTCAGGCTAGATTTTAACCAATGTACACCCCATCCTTATCATTTGATAAACCGATTCCGTAGACGGTTTAGTTTTTTACCTCAGCATGAGCTTACTCGTTATGATTGATCCTACTCTGGAAACCAAATTTAACCAACACATCAACAAAGAGATTTACTCGTCCTATCTGTATCTGTCGATGGCCGCTTGGGCTGATCACACCGGGCTGCGCGGCTTTAGCCATTGGATGCGCACCCAGGCGATGGAAGAGCTGACCCATGTCTCGCGCTTTTTTGATTTTCTCACCGACCGCGACGGGCGTGCGCGGCTGGCGGCAATTGCCGAGCCACCGCAAGATTGGTCAGATGCCACCGCTTTGATGCGCGACACCCTCAACCATGAGTTGGAGGTCTCACGCGGCATCAATGAGCTGGTGAGTCTGTGCCGTGAACACAACGACCACGCTGCGGGGGCTTTTTTGGATTGGTTTGTTAAAGAACAGGTCGAGGAAGAAGCCGTAGTCAAGGACATTCTCGACCGTCTTAATATCGTCAAAGGCGAGGGCCAGGGGCTGTTGATGATCGATCAAGAGCTTGCCACCCGCGCTCTGCCAACTTATGACCCGACCCTGGGCTGGCTGGGAAATACACGCTAATCTGGCTTGACAGCAGCCAAGCAAAAACCGTAGCATACAACGGTCTTTAATCCGTGGAGATTTTTGTGAGTACCGATTCCGGCGACAGTTCTCGATTATGGAGCGGCGCTACGCCCTAACCGATCCTGCGGATTGCAACTCAATTTTGCCGCGTCGGTTTCGGCGCGGTGTCTTCTTTTGACTTAACAAGTCACACACCAACTGATCTTACTTCGCCTTGGCTTGCCTACCATGCTGGTGGGGCATTGTGCCCAATGTAGACCGCAGGTACGATAGCGCACTCGCAAACGCTCCGTTTTAGTGTTTTATTACACCCTACTGGAGTCATGCGCATGAATGATCTGGAAATTGTTTTCACCCTCAAGGCACTGATTGCCACCCCCGACACCGCCACCTTTGAGGTGCTAGAGCGCAACGCCCACCCAGCCGATATTGCCGCTGCCCTTGCGCAACTGAGCATTGCCGATCAGGTACGGCTGTTGCAAACTGCGTCTATCGAACTGCGTGCTGAGATCTTTGGTTATCTGCCCGAAGAGCAGCAATTGCTGGTTGCTGAGGCATTGCCGCGCTCGATGCTGACCACCCTGTTTTTGCAAATGGCACCGGATGAGCGCGCCGACCTTTATAATCGGCTGCCAGAAGAACGCCGCGAAACCATTTTGCCAGCCCTTGCCCAGGCCGAGCGCGAGGATATCCGCCGTCTTGCTGCTTATCCTGAAACCACAGTCGGGGCGGTGATGACCTCTGACTATGCCAGTTTGCGGGCGGAATTGACAGCGGCAGCGGCACTCAACGAGCTACGGCGCATTGCGCCCGATGCCGAGACCATCTATCAGGCCTATGTCATTGATGAGCACCGCCATCTGATCGGCACGGTGTCACTGCGCGAGCTGATTCTCGCCGCGCCCAACAAGCTGGTTGGCGATTTTATGCGCCCGGATCCGATCACCGTTCATGCCGATGCCCCACGCGAGGAAGCGGCGCGTTTGGTTGCCGATTATGACCTGCTGGCGTTGCCAGTGGTCAACGACAACAATATGCTGGTGGGCATTGTCACCTACGACGATGCCCGCGACATCGAACAGCTCGAAACCGACATTGATTTTCACAAAGTCGGCGCGATCAGCGATCTGGGCAAGACCATGAAGGAGGCCTCGATCTGGCTGCTGTATCGCAAGCGGGTGTTCTGGCTGGTGCTGTTGGTGTTCGGCAATCTATTTTCAGGGGCGGGCATTGCCTATTTTGAGGACACCATTGCCGCCTATGTGGCGTTGGTCTTTTTCCTGCCGCTGCTGATTGACAGCGGTGGCAACGCTGGCTCGCAGTCGGCAACCCTGATGGTGCGGGCGCTGGCGACTGGTGATGTGGTGATGCGCGACTGGGCGGGGATGCTGTTGCGTGAGATCGTGGTGGCGGGGCTATTGGGTGCGACCATGGCGCTGGCGGTCTCAGGGCTGGGCATCTGGCGCGGCGGCGAGGAGATTGCGATTGTGGTGTCGCTAACCATGATGATCGTGGTGCTCTTTGGTAGCCTGGTGGGGATGTCATTGCCATTTTTACTCAGCAAGTTTAAGCTCGATCCGGCTGCTGCCAGTGCGCCGTTGATTACCTCGATTGCCGATATTGCTGGCGTATTGGTGTATTTTGCCCTTGCCACCGCGCTGCTTGATTTGCCTGTGCCTGGGGTATAACAGCAAATTTGGGGTAGGGTGTTGATTTAGCAGGAATTGAAATGCTTGATTCTTTATTTTTTCCAACATTAAGTGATATCGCCACTGCTGAAGTCATCACCCTTCCACCCACGGCCACGCTCGCTGATGCAGTGCACACCATGAAGGAGCACAACATCCGCGATGTGGTCGTGGTCACCGACGATCGCTATCGGTTGGTGCTCTCCAGCATGCTGCTGTCGTTTCAGTCACGGGGGATCGCACTCGATACCCCGCTTGGTCAACTAGATCTGCCCCAGGCCGCGATCATGTCGCCAGAGACCTCAG
>SKYD01000232.1 GCA_007128075.1 Thiorhodovibrio sp. | reverse complement strand
TTTCAATGCGTTTTAGTGAGGCTTGGCTGCGCGACTGGGTGAATCCACCCATTGATACCCCAACCCTAACCCATCAACTCACCATGGCCGGACTTGAGGTCGATGCCGTGACCACGGCAGCACCCGAATTTTCTGGCGTGGTGATTGGTCATGTCTTAGCGGTTGAGCCGCACCCTGATGCCAGCAAGCTGCGCGTCTGCACAGTACACATTAGCACTGAACAGCCGCCGCTTGCCATTGTCTGCGGGGCGGCCAATGTCGCGGCAGGAATGAAGGTGGCATTGGCGCAGATTGGCGCGACCTTGCCAGGTGGGATGAAAATCAAACGCGCCAAACTGCGCGGCGTGGTCTCGGAGGGCATGATCTGTTCAGCCGCTGAGTTGGGGCTAGCTGAAAGCTCAGAAGGGATTCTGTCGCTGCCGGATGATGCACCCGTAGGCGTGGATCTCCGCACCTGGCTGACGCTGGATGATCCAGTGATTGAGCTGAATCTGACCCCAGATCGTGGGGATTGTTTAAGTGTGCTCGGTGTTGCCCGCGAGGTCGCGGTGCGCAACGGGCAAACACTCACTGCCCCCGAGATGTCGCCCATTGCGCCGCGACAAGACACCACCTGGCCAGTGATCTTAGAGGCACCAGCCGCCTGTCCGCGCTATGTGTGTCGGCATATTCGCGGGCTTAATCCAGCCGCGCCCACGCCAATGTGGATGCAAGAACGCCTGCGGCGCAGTGGGCTGCGCTCACTCGGTGCTGTGGTTGATGTGACCAACTATGTGCTGCTAGAACTTGGCCAACCGCTGCATGCTTTTGATGCCGCCAAGCTGCAAGGGGCCATTGAGGTGCGCTATGCCAGCGCCGGTGAGCGGCTGGCACTGCTCAATGGCACCACCATTGAGCTGCGTCCAGAGAGCCTAGTCATTGCCGATGCCAGCGGGCCGATTGCGCTGGCGGGAATTATGGGCGGTGCGCCGACAGCGGTTTCGGCAACAACGACCGAGATTGTCCTCGAAAGTGCCTTTTTCACCCCGCAGGCGTTGAGCGGTCAGGCGCGAGGCTATGGACTGCACACCGATTCTTCGCATCGCTTCGAGCGCGGAGTTGATCCCGCATTGCAAGCGCGTGCCGTCGAGCGTGCCACCGCGCTGCTGCTGGAGATTGCCGGCGGCGAGCCAGGCCCCATCGTTGATCAGCAATCAGCACCTGATCTTCCCAACCCGCCGACCTTGACCCTGCGTGAGCAACGCATCAGCCGTGTTTTGGGGCTGGAGTTGCCCGCAACAACTGTTGACAGTTTGCTGACGGGGCTTGATCTCAACCCAACCCGGATCGATAGCGGCTGGCAGGTGCAGGTGCCCAGTCATCGCTTTGATTTGATGCGCGAGGAGGATCTGATCGCCGAACTGGGTCGGCTCTATGGCTACGATCAGATTCCAGTCAGCCAAGCCAGCTATCCAGCACACATGGGCAGCCGCGCCCTGGGGGCTTTTGCGCTCAACGCTGCGCGGGCTAGGCTGGTGGCACGCGGCTATTTCGAGGCGATTACTTATAGCTTTATCCATCCCGAGGCGGGTGCAGCACTGATTCCCGAACAACCTGCGCCTACCCTTGCCAATCCAATCTCGGCGGATCTTGCTGCGATGCGCATTAGCCTGTGGCCTGGGCTGTTGCAAGCGGCGGGACAGAATCTCGCCCGTCAGCAAACCCGGGTGCGGTTGTTTGAGAGCGGGCTGCGCTTTCGGGTCGATGCCGCCGGCGACTGGCACCAAGAGCCGATGTTGGCAGGTTTAGCAATTGGCGCGGTCGCGCCTGAGCAATGGGGGCAGCCAACGCCAGCGAGTGATTTTTTTGATTGTAAAAGCGATGTCGAGAGTCTGCTCGCGCTTGCCGGGGCGTTGACTGAATATCAGTTTGTCGCCGCCGAGCATCCCGCCCTGCACCCGGGGCAGAGCGCACAGATTCGGCGCGGTGAATACAATGTCGGCTGGCTGGGGCTGCTGCATCCACAGCACGCAGCCCGTCTGGATTTACCGCCGTCCTGCTTTCTATTTGAGCTAGAATTAGCAATGCTATCTGGGGGGCAAGTGCCAAGCTGTGCGCCTTTGTCTAAATATCCCTCGGTGCGGCGCGATCTGGCGATTGTGGTTGCCGAGGAGGTGACTTATGATCAGATTGCACAGACAATTCGTGAAGCAGCCGGTGAATGGCTACGCGAATTGGTATTGTTTGATGTCTATTATGGCGAAAACATCGATTTTGGTTGCAAAAGTCTCGCTTTGGGATTGATTTTACAAGCCTATTCTCAGACACTAACCGAACGGCGCAGTGCCGAGATTATGGAGCGGGTGCAAGATCGTCTTGCGCTCGATGTTGGCGCCAGATTAAGGAGCTAGGAAATCAATGGCCCTAACCAAAGCTGATATGGCAGATTATCTGTTTAAAAAACTGGGATTAAACAAGCGCGAGGCCAAGGATGTCGTCGAAATGTTTTTTGAGGAGATCCGTGCGGCGCTGGAGCGCGGCGAGCAGGTCAAGATATCGGGGTTCGGTAATTTTGATTTGCATGAAAAAAATCAACGCCCCGGGCGTAATCCTAAAACAGGCGAGGAGATCCCGATTACTGCTCGGCGTGTGGTGACATTCCGACCCGGGCAAAAACTCAAGTCGCGGGTCGGAACCTATGCCGGAACCGACGACTAAAGGCGATGCGCTGCCGCCGATACCGGATAAACGCTACTTCACCATCGGCGAGGTCAGTGAGTTATGCGATGTCAAGCCGCATGTGCTGCGCTATTGGGAGCAGGAATTTCCACAACTCAAGCCAGCCAAGCGGCGCGGCAATCGACGCTATTATCAGCGCCACGATGTGATGATGGTGCGCCAGATTCGTAATCTGTTATACGACCGCGGCTTTACCATCAGCGGGGCGCGCCAGCAATTAGCCGGCGGTGAACCGCAACAGAATAGCTCACAACGGGCTTTGGTGATTCGTCAACTGCGCACTGAGCTTGAAGAGTTGCTGCACGATTTTGACCAAAAGAGTCATTGACGGCAGTGCGTATCGAGCGTAGAATGCCCTTCTTTATCCGGGCGTAGCGCAGCCTGGTAGCGCACCACAATGGGGTTGTGGGGGTCGCAGGTTCAAATCCTGCCGCCCGGACCAAAACAACAACGCGCCGTCAGCTTTCTGGCGGCGCGTTTTTTATTCGCCATAAAAAACCCCGCAATTTGCGGGGTTTGTCGGCATCTAATCAGAGATCAGATATAAAGGCAGATATCACTGTCGCCAGCGAACTCAAAAAATGCTGCTGCACCAGCATATTCAACGCCATCAATGAACGCGGTACGGTCCATATCAAACAGATCGACGGTCATCTGGCAGGCGACCATTTTCACCTCAGCCTCGTGGCACAGTTCGCGCAACTCTTCAATACTGGCAACGCCCTTGGCGGTCATTTTCTTCTTCATCATGGTGGTCATCATCGCCTGCATTCCTGGCAGGGCAAGACCAAGCACCGGAAACCATTTGTCCATACCCATTGGCATTGGCATCCCTGGATTGCCAAGCGGGGT
The DNA here is from genome assembly GCA_007128075.1 of Thiorhodovibrio sp. Classification (GTDB taxonomy): domain Bacteria; phylum Pseudomonadota; class Gammaproteobacteria; order Chromatiales; family Chromatiaceae; genus Thiorhodovibrio_B. The sequence continues at coordinate 4,835 of SKYD01000232.1, read as the reverse complement.
GACCTCCAATGCAGGTTGTTTTTTCAGCAGTTGCAGACCATAGAAGGTAAAGAAAATCTGAACTTCGTAGCCCAGAGCGGCTGCTGTTGAGGCGAGAATGAACGGCGGATAGGCCCAGTCAAGTGAGCCTTTAGTGGCGATGATCGCTAATTTTTTAGCCATGGGATCCTCGAAATGGGTCAGGGATGACGAGCGAGTCGCCTCGTTACACACAAAAAGAGCACCTACTCAGGGTGCTCAATGCTGAATGGAAATCAGGCTTTTTTGATGAGAAAATGAAATTTTCCGCCCTCTTCCTTTGATTCCATAAGTTCATTGCCCGTTTGTTTGGCAAAAGCATCAAAGTCTTTCACCGAGCCAGGATCGGTGGCGATGATATGCAGCACCTGACCAGATTGCATTCCGGTTAGGGTTTTTTTAGCGCGTAAAATCGGCAGCGGGCAGTTGAGACCGCTGGCATCGAGTTCCTGATCAAAATCGGCCATCGTAATGAACCTCCAGTTAGGGGATAAGGGATAGATTTATAAACGAATTGGGCGAAAAAGGCAAGGTTTGCTTTGCGCTTGGCGAGTGCCCACTGCGAATTTAAGCAAAAAGTTGACGAAATATTGTGTCGCGAATCTGAAAATTATGCACCTCAATGTTGTGTTGTATCAACCAGAAATCCCGCCCAATACTGGCAACATCATGCGGCTGTGCGCCAATACGGGGGCGCGGCTGCATCTGATTGAGCCATTAGGGTTTCGGCTGGAAGATCGCCAGCTCCGCCGAGCCGGGCTTGATTACCGCGAATGGGCGCAAGCGCGCTGCTATCCTTCGCTAGCCGACTGTCAAGCGGCACTCAATCCCGCCCGCTGGCTGGCGCTGAGCACCCGCGCCCGCCATTCCTATGCTGAAATCAACTACCAGAGCGAAGATGTGTTGCTATTCGGCCCCGAAACCCGGGGCTTACCGAGTGAGGTGCTGGCCTCACTGCCGCCAGAGCAGTGTTTGCGTATCCCGATGCGCCCTGACAATCGCAGCCTCAACCTCTCCAATGCAGTGGCGGTGGTGCTCTATGAAGCCTGGCGGCAGCATGGGTTTGGTGGCAGTAGTTAAACCCCATTGCCGCAGATCAAGAAGCAGCACGCCACTGCTGCAACAAAATCCACGCCCCACTGAGCAACGCACCGAGCGCCAATAATTGCGCCGCCAGTGGCGAGAGGTAAGGCCCTGGCCCTTGCAATAACAGCAGGGTGGCGCAGATCAGCAGTGCTGCGCCCGTGGCGGTGCTGACCTGGGTGCGTTGCAGGCGGCGCTCGTGGCGGGTTTGTTGCTGTTCACTGATGCCAAGCTGGGTCTGATGTTGTGCCTGCTCAATGCCAGCCAACACCCGATACGCCAACAGCGGCATGTCGGGGAATTGTTCAGCAAAGGGGCCAAAGTTGGTGCGCAGACGGCGCAACAGGGCTTTGGGCCCGATGCGCTCTTTCATCCAGCGTTCCATAAACGGTTTGGCGGTTGTCCACAGATCCAGTTCTGGATACAGTTGCCGACCCAGCCCTTCAATATTGAGCAGGGTTTTTTCTAACAGCACCAGTTGCGGCTGGATCTCCATGTTGAACCGCCGTGCGGTTTGAAACAGCCGCACCAGAAAATGTCCAAAGGAGATTTCTGACAGCGGTTTTTCAAAGATTGGCTCGCTAACCGTACGGATCGCCGCTTCGAACTCATCAACCCGGGTGCCCGGTGGCACCCAGCCGGATTCGACATGTAGCTCGGCAACCCGCCGATAATTGCGCTCAAAAAAGGCAAGTAGATTTTCAGCCAGATACCGCTGATCTTGTTCGGTAAGACTGCCGACAATGCCGAAATCCACCGAAATATAACGCCCGCTTGGCTCGACAAAGATGTTGCCCGGGTGCATATCGGCATGAAAAAAATTGTCCCGAAACACCTGGGTGAAAAAAATCTCCACCCCACGCTCGCCGAGCAGCCGCATACTGATGCCCTGGGCTTTGAGCTTGGCGACATCGCTGACTGGCGTGCCATAGATGCGCTCCATCACCATCACATTGGGGCGCGTCCAATCCCAGTAAACATCGGGAATATAGAGTGCGGAATGATTCAGCCAGTTGCGGCGCAGTTGCGAGGCATTGGCGGCCTCGCGTTGCAAATCCAGCTCGCCGTAAATGGTTTTTTCGTACTCAGCGACTACCTCAATCGGGCGCAGACGGCGGACTTCTTTGGAGGCACGATGCGCCAGCCGCGCAAAGCTGTACATCAGGGCAATGTCGCGGCGGATGATGCGTTCGATCCCGGGGCGCAGCACCTTGACGATCACATGGCGGCCATCTTTGAGCCGGCCAGTGTGGACTTGAGCAATCGAGGCCGATGCCAGCGGGCTGTCGCTAAAATCATCCAACACCTCGGCAATCGGACAGCCCCAAGCGCGCTCGATCATCTCGCGGGCTTGGCTGTTGGGAAAGGGCGCGACGCGATCCTGCAACCGCGCCAGCTCATCCGCCCAATCATCGGGCAAAAGATCGCGGCGCGTGGACAAAATCTGGCCAAATTTGATAAAAATCGGCCCTAGATCCTCAAGTGCTTGGCGCACCCGTGTCGGATAGGGTGGCAGATCGCGGCGTAGCCAGTGCCAAGGCGACAAGAACAATAAAAAGCGCAGTGGCTTTAGCAGCGGCGCTGCAAACAGCACCTCATCGAGGCCATGCCGCAGCAACACCAGATTGATATGAATAAAACGCAGAGTTTGCGTGACTGCAATCATGGGCGACTTGCTGCCAGCCGATCAATCCGTGCCGCAAGGCGCTCGACATCATCGCGCAGACGATCCACCGCATCGAGAAACTGCTGTTGCTCCTGTTCATTGGGAATCAGCCGCGTTTCCTCTTGCAGATAGTTGCGAAGCTGCTCGGCAAAGCGTTCGCTGTTTTGTTTGTGCAATTGATTGATCTTGCGTGCCTGGTTGCCAATCTGACGGGCAATCGGATCGCCCAAGAGACGGGCAAGTTGCTCTTCCCAGTCGATGTCTAAATTGGCAACTAGATTGCCTAGTCGTTGTGCGGGCCGATTGTCACCGATGATCTCGACCTCACTGGAAACGATCTGCCCTTCACGCCGTGCATTCAGCGACAGTTGCAACAGCGCGACTGGGGTGCCGCGAATGATGCAATCAGGCTGGGCATCATAACGCCCATAAAGATTCAACGAACTGGTATCGGGAACGATAAACAGCTTCAGCCCAAAGCCTTTAAGCTCAATCAGCAGCACCTGGCCTTGGATGTCTTGCAACTGTGCCGCGCCCTCGGGATCCAGCGCGATAAAGCGGTTGATGCTCTCTTGCAGTGCGGCAAGCACGGCATCGGGGATTAGAAACAGACTGTCACTCATAAAGTTCACACTTTGTAGCCGCGATGAATGGCAACAATCCCGCCAGTGAGATTGAAATATTGACATTGCTCAAAACCTGCCTGGCTCATCATCGACAGCAGAGTCTCTTGATCAGGATGCATGCGGATGGATTCAGCAAGATACTGATAGCTGTCGGCATCGTTGGCAACCAGCCGCCCCAAACGCGGTAGCACCGAGAAGGAATAGAGATCATAGGCTTGTGCCAGTGGTCGGGTGGTGGGATGCGAAAACTCAAGCACCAGCGCCCGTCCGCCGGGCTTGACCACGCGCTGCATCTCATTCAATGCCAGTTGTTTGTGGGTGACATTGCGCAGCCCAAAGCCGATGGTCACGCAATCAAAGCTGTTGTCAGCAAAGGGCAGCCGCTCGGCATTGGCGAGTGCATAATCGAGATTGCCGACCACGCCAGCATCTTCCAAGCGGGTGCGCCCTTGACAGAGCATCGATTGGTTAATGTCGGACATCACCACCCGCCCTTCGCGCCCCACCTTGCCGGCAAATTGTTCGGAGAGATCGCCAGTGCCAGCGGCTAAATCCAGCACCCGCTGCCCACGGCGCACCCCAGCAAGGGCAATGGCGCGGCGTTTCCAGAGCCGATGAACGCCCAAGGACATTAGATCATTCATCAGATCGTAGCGCCCGGCGACCGAATCAAACACCTGGCGCACCCGCACCTGTTTTTCTTGGACGGGAATTTCTTTATAACCAAAATGAGTACGAGATTGCTCGGATGTGGATTGCTCTGACATAAAGTATAATTCGCTTAAAAATAGTGATACTGATTCAAGGTATATTGTATACCAACCGCGCTGGCAGGTGCGAGTGCGGTTATCAATTCTCAAAAACATTAGGTGACCGATCATGCCGACACGATCTAGTTTGCGCAGTCTTTTTCTGTTGAGTCTGGTTTTAATCAGCGGCGGCACGGTGGCGGCGGATGCGCCAGCAACCTTTGTGCTCAAAACCACCGATCTCAACCCCATCTCCGAGCGAATCAGTGACCTCAGCAGCCAGCGGGTGATTTTTCTCGGTGAGCAACACAACCGCTATGCCGATCAACTCAACCATGTTGAGCGCGCGCCTTGATGTCCGACCGACGCCATCCCTGGCTTACGGTCGTTCATCATGTTTCAGGCGTAACAGCCTGCCCGACTTGAGGGGATTTGAGAATTAAAGCGAGGGGATGTGCTAACATCGCTTGATGCGCACCGATTCTCTGTTTTATCGCCTGTTCAAACAACGCCCCCGCTTTGGCGTAGATTTGCTCGGTCTCAATGACAGCGGCAAGGGCTATGTGTTTGTCTCCGAAGCAGGGCGAGCGCGTATAAATCCTCATCCAAATAGTACTTTAGCGCGGTAGTCATCATCCAGAGCGACCTTGCGGTGTTTCTTGGACATGCGCAGATTAGAAGGTTCTTGTTTCA
>SKYD01000011.1 GCA_007128075.1 Thiorhodovibrio sp. | reverse complement strand
CTGGATGCGATTCTAAAAAAGATCGGCGAGGAGGCCACCGAAACCGTGATGGCCGCCAAAGATGGCGAGCCAGAGCGCATCATCGCCGAGGTGGCTGATCTGTGGTTTCACACCTTGGTGCTGCTGGCGCAGCAAAATCTGGAGCCGCAGCAGGTGTTAAACGAACTGGATCGGCGCTTTGGGCTGTCTGGTTTGACAGAAAAAGCTAGGCGACAATGATCTTGATCTGCTAAACTAATGCAATTCCTGCCCGGGTGGCGGAATAGGTAGACGCAAGGGACTTAAAATCCCTCGACTTCGGTCGTGCCGGTTCGAGTCCGGCCCCGGGCACCATTTCTGCACATATCCCCTCCTAAACTGCTTTGCCCAATGAAATCAACACAGTATGTTGTGACTGCTGTGGGAATTGTTATGAGCCATAATCAAAAAATTGCTGCCATTCAATTGGCAACTGGACCGAATGTCGATTCCAACCTCAATGAGGTGGCGCGTTTACTCGAAGAGGTTGCCGAGGCTGGCGCCGGGCTGGTGGTGCTGCCTGAGAATTTTGCCTTTATGGGACAGCAGGATCAGGAGCAGATCGCGCTGGCAGAGCAAGAAGGCGAGGGGTCGCTGCAAAGTTTTTTATCACGCATGGCGGCGCAGTTGGGGCTGTGGGTGGTGGGCGGAACCATTCCGCTGCGCACAGCAAATAGCGACCAGGTGCGCTCGACCTGTTTGGTCTATAACGCCGCCGGTGACCAGGTGGCACGCTATGACAAGCTGCATCTGTTTGATGTCAGTCTGCCCAACCATGAGCGTTATCAGGAATCTGCCACCTATGAGCCAGGGCACGAGGTCGTGGTGTGCGATAGCCCCTTTGGTCGGCTGGGGCTGGCGGTCTGTTATGACTTGCGCTTTCCTGAGCTGTTTCGGCGGATGGTCGATGCTGGCGTTGAGCTCATCACCCTGCCAGCGGCATTTACTGCGCTCACTGGCAAAGCGCACTGGGAGGTTTTGGTGCGAGCGCGGGCGATTGAAAATCTCGCCTATGTGGTGGCGGCTGCTCAGGGTGGCTATCACTTAAATGGGCGCGAAACCCACGGCCATAGCCTGATCGTTGATCCTTGGGGGGCGATTCTCGCGCAGGTGCCACGCGGCAGCGGCTGGATTTGCTCACCATTAGATCGCGGCTTTCAGGACTCAGTACGCCGCACCTTTCCGGTGTTGACGCACCGCCGTTTGGCTATTTGAAAACTGTATAAAAGCCAATCCCCGCGAGACAAATCGATGCCTTAAACGCCCGCCCAATGGCAACAATGCCTAAACGCTGCAAGGCAGCAGGGTCGAGCGGGGTATCGAGCCGATGCGGATGAAACTGTGCAAACGGCAAACACAGATTCGTCCAACTTGCATCTGGGGTGATGACGGCGCGATAAGATTGCCACGGGCGTTGAGTCGCAGGCGTTTTGAGATGAATACCGTATTGTTCGCCATTGCCGCGTACCCGCAGCCAGAGTCCGGCATAGTCGCTGGCATCGAGCACGGTGTTTGGCGCTAACTCCAGATTCATCTGCACAAAACCGCCATTGTGTTCTAGCCGCACCGTGCCTTCAAGACACAGTGCCGCCTCGCCATCGAGGGTGGCGCGTTGCATTCGCCCGCCTGAGACCCCGCCCATGACCCCATCGGTGACCAAGCGCCATGAGGTGCCCAATGCCGACGAACCAGAGGGATCGGTGAAGGAATCAATCCAGGCCGCGACCTGGCAGCGATCATTTGACATAATATACACTCACTGTATAGTGGCGAAAAGCACGCCTGACTGAAGAATTTTGCACAGCAGCCAACTTGACAGCCGTGCGCACAATCAATACATTAGCCAATTATTAGCACTCGATAGTTGAGAGTGCTAAAAAGAACTGTCGAGTGAACCCCGAGAATTGAAGGATTTGGCGATTCGATTTTAACCTAAAACGAGAATCATCTTGGCACAGCGGGCAAATTGGCAACCTCCAAGGTCGCACACCGGCTCTGAGCCGCAGATCAATGAGCGGGCAGCGCATTTTCTAAAAGCACTGATTGAGCGTTACATCCGTGACGGTCAGCCCGTCGGCTCACGCACGCTCTCGCGGGACACCGGGCTGGACTTGAGTCCGGCGACGGTGCGCAATGTGATGGCGGATCTTGAGGATATGGGGCTGGTGTCCTCGCCGCATACCTCCGCCGGGCGGGTGCCAACGGTCTTGGGCTATCGGGTGTTTGTCGATAGTCTGCTGACCATTAGCCCACTCGAAGAGGTGGATGTTGCGCAGTTGCGTGCTGAGTTTGCCTCCATCGATGAGGTCACTGCGCTGCTTGATACCGCCTCGCGGATGCTCTCGGGGGTGACTCAACTTGCCGGGGTGGTGATGCTGCCACGCCATGAGCGCGATGTGTTTCGGCAGATTGAATTATTGCCGCTGACTGGCACCCGGGTGCTGGCGATCTTGGTCACTGGTGAGGGCGAGGTACATAACCGCATCATCCACACCGATAAAACCTATAGCCCGGCACAACTGGTTGAGGCATCCAATGTCCTCACTGAGATGTTCACCGGTAAGGATCTGCGCACCGTGCGCCGCTATCTGCTTGAGGATATTCAACAAACCTACGAGCGGATGGATGCGATGATGCTGCACGCGCTGCAAATGGCGCAGCGGGTAATGGAATGTGCCGAACACAAAGATGATCTATTGGTCTCGGGGCAGACCAATCTGATGGAGTTTGATGAGCTGGCAAGCCTAGAGCGCCTGAAATCCTTATTTAACGCCTTTACTGAAAAGCGTGAGATTCTGCATCTGCTTGATCGCTGCATCGAGGCCGACGGGGTGCAGATTTTTATCGGCAACGAATCAGGCTATGAGCTGCTCGATGATTGCAGCCTGGTCACCACCACCTATCGCGTCGAGGGCGAGGTGTTGGGGGTGTTGGGCGTGATTGGGCCGACGCGGATGAATTATCAGCGGGTGATTCCAGTGGTGGATGTCACTGCCCGTCTGCTCGCAGCGGCGCTGAAACAACATTAACATTGAAAGTCACAGCATCAGGATGCGGGCAGCGGATTCCCGTGTTCCTGACATAAAAATGGAGGTGAGTATGACCACGGAGTACGCAGCAGAACAGCGCGCCATGCACGAGGAGCGAGAACACGAAGATGAGCATCTTGTGGATATGACCGATGAATCGGTTGCCGTCAGTGCGGCTTCAGCAGCAGAACCAGGCGTTGATGCCCAACAACTTGCCCTTGAACTTGAACAGGTGCGCACTCAGTTTGAGCAAGCCCGTGATCAACTGCTACGCGCCCGCGCTGAAATTGAGAATGTCACGCGGCGCAAGGCAAAAGAATTGGAAAACGCCCATAAGTTTGCACTTGAGAACTTTGTGCGTGAACTGTTGCAGGTGCGTGATAGCCTAGAGCTTGGCAAGTCCGCCGCCTGGGAGCCAGAGACCGATGTCACCAAGCTGCGCGAGGGCACCGAGCTGACGCTCAAGCTGCTGAGCGATGTGATGGCAAAATTCGGTGTCGAGCGGCTTGATCCACTCAATGAAGTCTTTGACCCCAATTACCATCAGGCGATGTCCACCCAGCCGCGCACCGATGTCGAGCCCAACACGGTCGTCAATGTGATGCAATGTGGCTACACCTTAAATGGCCGTCTGGTGCGCCCAGCACTGGTGATGGTGTCCCAAGCGCTGCCTGACGCTTAAATTCAACACTACAGATCGCAAGGATTTGCCTCTATATAAGAGCGCAGGTCCTAAGCTTTAACCTAATTTAAGAATTTGGAGAACATTTATGGCAAAGATCATCGGAATTGATCTTGGCACCACGAACTCTTGTGTCGCGGTGATGGAGGCAGACAAACCCAAGGTCATCGAAAACGCCGAAGGCGACCGTACCACACCGAGTATTGTTGCTTTTTCAAGTGATGGCGAAGTGCTGGTGGGGCAATCGGCGAAGCGCCAAGCGGTCACTAACCCCAAAAACACTCTGTTTGCGATCAAGCGGCTGATTGGGCGACGCTTTGAGGATCATGTCGTGTCGAAAGACAACGACATGGTGCCTTACAATATCGTCAAGGCCGACAACGGCGATGCCTGGGTTGAGGCCAATGGCAAAAAGATGGCACCGCCAGAGATCTCGGCGAAAGTGCTGCAAAAGATGAAAAAGACCGCCGAGGATTACTTAGGCGAGACGGTCTCCGAAGCCGTCATCACCGTGCCGGCTTATTTCAATGACTCGCAGCGTCAGGCGACCAAAGATGCTGGACGCATTGCCGGTCTGGAAGTCAAGCGCATCATCAATGAGCCGACGGCAGCAGCCCTTGCCTATGGCATGGACAAACACCGTGGCGATCAAAAAATCGCGGTCTATGATTTAGGTGGCGGCACATTTGATATCTCGATCATCGAGATTGCCGAGATCGAAGGCGAACACCAGTTTGAGGTGCTGTCGACCAATGGCGATACCTTCCTCGGCGGTGAGGACTTTGATCTGCGGATCATTGATTTTCTCGCCAATGAGTTCAAAAAAGAGCAAGGCGTTGATCTGCACAATGATCCGCTGGCGCTGCAACGGCTCAAAGAGGCCGCTGAAAAGGCCAAGATTGAGCTGAGTTCCAGCCAGCAGACCGACATCAATCTGCCCTATATCACTGCTGATCAAAACGGGCCCAAGCATCTGAATGTCAAGCTGACCCGTGCCAAGCTCGAATCGCTGGTTGAGGATTTAGTTGAGCGCACCATCGTGCCCTGCCGCACTGCGCTGAAAGATGCCGGGGTCACTGCCAGCGACATCGACGAGGTGATTTTGGTCGGTGGCCAGACGCGGATGCCCAAGGTGCAAGCCAAGGTCGAGGAATTTTTTGGCAAGACTCCACGCAAGGATGTCAACCCTGATGAGGCAGTCGCTGTTGGGGCGGCAATCCAAGGTGGCGTGCTCGGTGGCGATGTCAAAGATGTGTTGCTGTTGGATGTCACCCCGCTGTCGCTGGGAATTGAAACCCTGGGCGGGATTATGACCAAGCTGATCGAGAAAAACACTACGATCCCGACCTCGGCGCAACAGGTGTTCTCGACTGCGGATGACAGCCAGACGGCAGTGACGGTGCATGTGCTGCAAGGCGAGCGCGAGCGGGCCGCAGACAATAAATCGTTGGGGCGTTTTGATCTGTCCGATATTCCACCGGCTCCCCGTGGTGTGCCACAGATTGAGGTCAAATTTGACATCGATGCCAACGGCATTCTCCATGTCTCGGCAAAAGACAAGGCGACCGGCAAAGAGCAGTCGATTGTGATCAAGGCCTCCTCGGGGTTATCGGATGCCGAGATTGACCGCATGGTCAAGGATGCCGAGCTGCACGCTGAAGACGACCGCCGGTTCCATCAGCTTGTTGCGGCACGCAATCAGGCGGATACCATGATCCACGCCACCCGCAAATCGCTGGAGCAATTGGGCGATGACAAGCTCGAAAGCGGCGAGCGCGAGCGCATCGAAAGTGCGATCAAAGACCTCGAAGAGGCGATGAAAGGCGAGGATAAAGACCGCATTGAGGCATTGACCAAAACGCTCAGTGATGCCTCTGGCAAGATGGCGGAGCGGCTCTATGCCCAGCCAGGCAGCACTTCAGAAGGTGCATCAGCGGGCACAGAGAGCAAATCAAGCACTGATGATGATGTGGTCGATGCCGAGTTTGAAGAAGTGCGCGAGGACAAAAAATAAGCTGTCGTTGACCACAACCATCTGAGTCACACAAGCGTGTGAGCGCAGCAGCTCACACGCTGTTTTGCTGCACCTGCGAGCGGGTGCGAAGTTGTTTTAATTACAAAGATTCCTGAAGGACCGAGTAGCGACCATGGCCCAACGCGATTATTACGAAATCCTCGGCGTGAGCCGTAACGCCAGCGAGCAGGACATCAAAAAAGCCTTTCGCCGCTTGGCGATGAAATACCATCCTGACCGCAACCCTGACGACAGCGAGGCATTGGCGCGCTTTAAGGAAGCCAAAGAAGCGCACGATGTGTTATCTGATCCGCGCAAACGCACCGCCTATGATCAATTTGGTCATGCCGGGGTCAGCGGTCAGGGTGGGTTCGGCTCTGGTCAAGGGGATTTTGGCGCGGGCAGCTTCTCGGATATCTTTGGCGAGGTTTTTGGTGATATTTTCGGTGGCGGGGCGCGCAGTGGCGGCGGTCGCCGCGTCTATCGCGGGGCGGATCTACGCTATGATCTGAGTCTGACCTTAGAAGAAGCGGTCAACGGCAAAGAGGTCAAAATTCGCGTCCCGACCTCGGTTGAGTGTCACCATTGTGGCGGCAGTGGTGCCAAGCCAGGCACCCAGCCCAAAACCTGTCCCACCTGTCAGGGGGCGGGTCAGGTGCGGATGCAGCAAGGTTTTTTCTCGATTCAACAGACCTGTCCACAATGCCGTGGTCAGGGACGGGTGATTGATGAGGCCTGTCCTCATTGTCGCGGCACCGGGCGCTTGCAAGAAGAAAAAACGCTCTCGGTCAAGGTGCCTGCTGGAGTGGATACCGGGGATCGCATCCGCTTGGCTGGCGAGGGTGAGCCTGGCGAGAACAATGGTCCAGCGGGTGATCTGTATGTCCAGATTCAGGTGCAAGCGCATCCGATCTTTACCCGTGAGGACAGCAATTTATTCTGCGAAGTGCCGATTAGTTTTAGCACGGCGGCCTTGGGCGGCGAATTTCAGGTGCCCACACTCGATGGCAAGGTGATGCTCAAGGTGCCAGCAGGCACCCAAACTGGCAAGATGTTTCGGATGCGCGGCAAAGGGGTCAAACCAGTGCGCGGCGGGCCAGTCGGTGATCTGATCTGTCGGGTGTTGGTGGAAACGCCAGTGAATCTCACCGAGCATCAGAAAAATTTATTGCGTGAACTCGAAGACAGCTTTGTCGCCGGTGGCGATCGTCACAGCCCACATTCTAGCTCATGGCTGGATCGCGCCAAGAGCTTTTTTGAAAAAATGGGCTTGTAATGTCACAAAAGCGTATGGGTTGAGTGTACAAAGTGATGTCAAACCTGCGCTACCTTAATATCTGACAGCCGCGAAAGACCAGCAGCTTTACAATATCAAGGCGAGGCAAATATGAATACACCTAAAACAACAATGATCGATCCTCAGACTGCTGATTGGCATGACACGCTCCGCCAATTAGTCGAAGCGGGCGATGTAGCCGCCGCCTGTGAACAGGTCGAGGCGGCCTATGCGGCTGATCCTGCCTTGCGTGATGGGTTTGCGACCATTGGCAATGTATATAGAGAATCTAGAAATTGGGAGCATGCACATGAATGGTTTATCAAAGATTATAAACTCGGTAGGATGAGTGAAGGCTGGCAATTGCGTTATGCCGCAGTGTTGCTGGAATTGGATCAAGAGACGGCAGCGGTACAGTTGATTGCTCAAGTGTATGCGACAGAACCTAACGCAACTGATGGCTATGCTCGTTTAGGGTGGGTAAAAGCTCGGGCGCAAGATTGGTCAGGGGCATCTGCGTTAATGAAGCAAGATTATGAGATGGGACGGATGAGTGATTTGTGGCAGGGGCATTATGCAAAGGTATTGGCTCATCTTGGTTATACAAGTATAGCAATTACCATGTTACAAAAAAGTTATTATTTGTTATATAATAAATTTAATTGTTGCTTAAATGAAATAAAAACTGAATTAGAAAGTTGCAGTTCCAAAAATTATTTTTTTCAAAGTTATGAAGAAAATATAAACCAAAAAATAAATTTTTGGAAAAATAACTTTGATTATGAAAAAAATACTAGTAGTTTAGTTAGCTTTTACAACAGAGAGAACGCGCTAAATTTAACTCGTAGCGCTTTAGAAAATACTGCAATTCTTGAAAAATCTTTAAATGCAGCATGTTATGCCGAGAGAGCATATTTTTATTTATTGAAAAACAATCAAAAAAGCGCATTTTATTATTTTAATCAAAGTATAGATCAGCTAAATTTTAACCATAAAAATCAATGGTTAAGAGCTTTTGAGATATTGTTTAGATTTGTTAATAATAAAAATATTGATTCAACTGATTTAGAATCAATATTTGAGGTCGAAGATAAAAAATCTCGAAATTCTGTAATGCCAAAGTTAATTTTTGTAACAGGCTACTTTTATTCTGGAGCTTTTGCTATCACGGATTATTTTGCAGATTTTAAAAATATTTTTGTATCAAAAACAGAGTATCGTTTTTTCTGTGGATGTCATGAAGTTTTAGAAAACTTAGATGATGAAATAAAGTATAAAAATAAATTATTAAAATTATTTTCTCAAAATATTTATGGACTATTTGTCCCTTCAAGCTTACAGGAAACAGATTGTATTTTTAATTCTTCAGCCTTTAATAAAAAGCTTGATCAAAGTGTCAGATTAAAAAATATTATAATTTTTTTG
>SKYD01000013.1 GCA_007128075.1 Thiorhodovibrio sp. | reverse complement strand
GGCTTAACGATCATGTCGCGCTCATCATAGAGCGCGTCCACCACCAGGGCGATTTTTTCGTGGCGCACCCGCAACACCACCAACAGTAGACCGTGTTGATTTGGCGCGGCGGCCTCAAGCCCCAATAACTCAGCCAAAGCAATCACTGGCACAAATTCATTGCGCACAATCACCGCACTGCGCTCGCCTATTGCCATCAACGCAGTTGGCGACACCCGCAACAGTTCCGCAACATGCGGTGCCATAAAACCCAGCAATTGACCGCCGCTTTCGATCAGCAACACCCGCAACACCGCCAACGACACCGGTAGCCGCAGCGTGAATGTCGTGCCCGCACCCGAATGGGTCTCGACCTGAATCGTTCCCTGCAAGGTATCGATTACCGTTGACTTGACCACATCCATGCCAACACCGCGCCCCGAAAGATCGGTAATCAGTGCGCTGGTGGAAAAACCAGGCTCAAAAATGAGATCGATGATCTCGCGCTCGCTGGCAGTTGCCGCCTGTTCTGCTGTCAACAGCCCCCGGCGCACTGCCTTGTCGCGCACTGCTGCCAGGTCGATCCCACGGCCATCGTCACGAATCGCCAGGCTCACCCAACCGCCATCCTGATGGGCACTTAGCATCAACTGTCCTGCAGTGGGCTTGTTGGCTGCCTGCCGTTGATCTGGCGGCTCGAAGGCATGGTCCACGGCATTACGCAACAGATGCACAATCGGATCGCTAAGACTCTCAATAAGCTGACGATCCAGCTCAATGGTCGCGCCACTGATCTGGCAATGCAGCTCCTTGCCCACCGACCGCGCCAGCTCACGCGCCATGCGTGCGGCTGGCTCAAAAATCAGCGACAGCGGCAACATGCGCAAGGTCAGGGCCCGTTCATGCAGTTGATGAATCAGGGTTTCCTGGGTCTGAACATCATGGCGCAGCCGCTTGATCCAAGCAGTCAATGCCCCATGCTGACCAAGGCTGGACTCCAAAATGCGTATCTCCACCAACCGTTGATGTAGCTGATCGTGGCTGGCGATGACCTCGCCCATCAGCTTAATCAACAGATCAAGCTGCTCGATGCGTACCCGCACTGTTTCCGCACTGGCAAAACGCGGCGCATCAGGATCAGCAGTGGATTCAGCCACGGGCGCAGGTGCTGGTGCTGGCGCTGCTGCAACCACCGCAGGTGGTGGCGATTGTTCGGTGGCAGGTGGGGCACCGCTGGCAGCAGCAGTTAATGCAGCACACAAATCCGCATCAGCAGCGGGGAGCTGGGCGGGGTCTGCGGTTTGCGCCAGTAGATCAACCAACTGAGAGAGCGCGTCAACTCCGCGCTGTACCAATTTGCCGAGTGCTGGATCATAACTAAGCGTTTCACTGCGCAGCGCTCCGAGCACATCTTCGAGCGCATGGGCGGTCTCAGTGATGGTGGTGAGCTTGAGCATCCGCGACGAACCCTTAATGGTATGTGCGGAGCGAAAGAGCTGATCGATGTCTTGGCGGGAGCTATGACCGCTGGCAAGTGCAGCCAGCCCATCGTTGAGTTGGGTGAGATGTTCGCGTGCTTCATCGACAAAGCGGGTGATAAATTTCGTAATATCAATGGCCATGAGCTGAACTAGGTCAAAAAATTTTTTTTAGCATTCCAGGGCGAGCGCACATAAATCCTTATTAAAACAATACTTTAGCGCGGTCGTCTATACCCGCCTGACCGTCTGCTGTCGTCCCTGCGCCCACGAGCCAAAGAGCACCACCTGCTCGACCCCCAACAGTTTTCAAAATGTGAAAAATACGCTGCTATTGCGTGGGCGTGATGTCGCGCCAAACCTCGCGTAGCAAAGAAAATGCACGGCAGTCGTCATCAAATCGATAGCACCAGCGGGGAATGGAATCGGTCATGGCAATGGCTCGGTGATCAGTCTTTAGCAACGATCAGCCTAACACAGAGTGCTTATGTAAGCAATTGTAGGGGGGAGCAAGATGTAGGTGGCGTGTCACTGATCAAAAACAATCGTAGGGGCGGTTCGCGAACCGCCCCTACTGCGTGTCACTGCACGAATATTATTGGCAACAAAAAAATGACTAAAACGGCTATAATTGTTTCCAGCGTGTCACTGCACGAATGTTATTGGCAACAGGTAGATAAAAATAAAAACCTCGCTGAATTTGTTTCCAGCGTGTCGCTGCACGAATAATTTAGCGAAGAACCTCCGTTGCCAATGGTGCAAACCCTACGCCGCTTGACCTGCCTTGTCAAGCCCTATCGATGCTGCTTAATTTTCCCCGCCAGCGCTGCCCAAGTTTGCTGTTGTTGGCGACGCAACTGGCTGTATTCACGGCGGACCTTGGTGTGCCAATCAAAGATCGTTTGCTTTTGCTCATCCAGCGGATACGCCAACTGCTGATCTGGTTCCATCCGATGCGCATCAAGCCACTGTTTTACCTGCTGCTGATTTAGCTTGTCCGTGAGCGTTTGCATCGCCTGCTTCAGCAGCGCATCGCAGGCGGCATCGTCTAAAAATTCAGTTGTTTTTTCTTCTCGCACTCGCAGTGCCTGCTGGGTGATGCGCACACTGCCCATGCCTAGCGGTCGCCCAAGTCCGAGCTTGTGGGCGTATTGTTTTTCATCGGTTGTCGGTGCCAGTCGCTGCGGTTCCAGCACCGCTAGCAAGGCACCCAGTTCCCAGGGGCGCAGACGCGCAAAACGAATTGCAAACCGAAAGCGCGTCTTCGGCTGACAGATAAAGCGAGCAAGTGTCGCTTGATCCGATTGCAGCACATCGGTGGCTTCGATGTCGGCTGGCTTAGTATTCGGCTGATGGCGATAAAATTTGCGCCCTGCCAGCTCGCCGCCAGCATCGTCAGGGAGATCGCCGTAGGTGTTGAGCGGTTGTTGCGAATCAGCAGGCTGCTCAAGATAAAACTCCCACGCCGAGGGCTTGGGCTGACCGAGGATTTTCAGTGGGATGCAGTAGCCTTTGCCTTCGTTGCCGAGAAAATCCGGTACCCCATCGCTCACGGCGTGATTGATGGCGATGCGTCCAGCCAGCCGCTCATACACGCCATTGCCAATGGGGTTGGCCTTGTCATCACGAACATAGCCAAAAAGCAGACGGGCACCGGTCAGGCGTTCGGGCTGGTTGACGCTCCGCTCCTCGGCGGTCGGCATCAGACAAGCGCGTAGCTGGCCGTTCTGTTCGCGGATGGACGAGGTATAAGCCCAGCGATAGCGGAAATGATGCCCACAGGAGACGACCTTGGATTGCGTTGTCACCTTGCCTTGAGAATCGGTCGATAATTCAACATAAATCAGTTGATTGGGTGAAAATTTGGCATGTTGGCGAATCGCGGCAGCAACTTGATCGACCTTGAAGTTTTTGCTGTGTGGATGCGCGGTGAGATGCCCGATTTGATCATCGGCTAAAACATTTCGTTGATCATGCAAATACTGTCGATAGAGTTCAGCGGGAAGATGCAATCGGTAATCGACTTTTCGCGGCACGAATGCGTCCCGATAAGTCCGGCTGCGCGGATTAAACGCTTGGGCTAATAACCCATTCCCATCGATGCCGCCTTGGTAATCAACCCGGCGGTGTGTTGATGCAGGCGGGGAACTCTGACCCTGGCGCACGAAATGCGCCGCACGCGCATCATCGAACACCTCAATCTCCCAGCCGCCATCGCGCTCGGCGACAACCAGTGCCGGGCGCACAACATAGCGTTCTTTGACTCCGCCCTTGTTGAAGTCAAGATTCGGGCGGTAGGTGAAATGCCGCTCGCCGACGCGCTCCATTGGTGCCGAGGTCAAGGCACCGAGACTGTGGCGAATCATGCCCTTCAGCGTACTGCCCGCGATCACGACCCGCCCATCGGGCAAGCGCAACGGCTCGGCAATCTGCTTGCTGGCGGGCAGATCGCCAAAGCCCCATTGCTGCAAGCGTTGTTGATCCGCCTGCTCGACTGGATAACGCGCATTGCCCGGCAACAGCGGGGTTAATGCCTCAAGTTCGCATAAAATTTCACCCGACAACAATTCGCCGCCAGAAGAACCGTCATGCAAAACCGGCGTGTCAATCAACGCATGGTCAATATTGATGGGGACAAAGCCATAGGGCAACACAGTTGACGCATGTGAGCGACCAGAGCGGGGTGCCGTGGATTGCGTCTTTTGTGGAACCGCGCTCGCCCCTTGGATCGGTTGAACATCGAATGCTTCTTGCTGCCCAGGCTTGTTTTTGCTTGGACGCAGCTTGAATCTGACAGCCTCACCTTCCTGCAAAGAGATGAATGAATGGCTTTTAACTACATAGCTTGCATGAAAAAAATAACTGTCAGTGCTATCCATCGAGCCGATGAACCCAAAGCCTTTTTCGAACAGTTTGGTGATTTTCCCCTCAGGCATCGCGATGCTCCTTGTTTGCCACAATTAACCGCCACGCAATCAGCCGCCCGTTTTGGCGGTATTCAATCGCCTGTAAATCCGCAATCGGCTGATGTTGCGCCAATCCAAACCGCGCCCAATCGCTGCGAATATGGACTTTAAGCCGGGTGCGCGTTGTTGATAGATCAGCAGTCGCGTCCTCAGTGATCCGTGTCCAGCGACAACCGCCGCCGTCTTGGGCGATCACATGCAGTGCTGTATCCGCCCAAAACAGCCGCGCCTCGATCAGCGGCACATCCGGCGGCCAACTGGGTACACCGCGCTGCAAGGGGGTGAAGTCATCACGGCGACCGCTACGATTGGTAAGATCAACTGCTAGCGGATCCGGCTCCGCCCACGCCAACAGCGGCGGAGAGGCTTGCACCTGCTGTGCAATCAGCTCGGTAAGTGAACGGGAGTCGGATTGGGTGTCGATGTGCAGGGCACAGGTGTCGGTCATGATTCAGCCTCGCAGCCCAAAATATAGCCAAGATCAATCGCCACCGCGTCAAACGGTGGAATGTGCTGTTTTTGCTCAACACCAGTGGGCGCGGTGATGCTGGCAATGGTCTTGTAACCGCCGTTTTCCAGTTGCCAAGCGACTAGAGCACGCTCCTCGGGCCAGATCAGCCAGTAATAGGGCACCTGATGACGCTGCAACAGCAAAAACAGCGTCAGCGTGTCCTTGCGCTCATGCCCAAGCGAGACAATCTCGCATACCCAATCTGGAGTGAGTTCGACGACACCCGATGGACGCTGTGGCGACCGCTCTTTGCGCCAGCCAGCCAGGTCATGGGTCGGGCATTGATGCGCGGCATAATGCACACTCACCTCAGTGGCAATCCACCAGCCGCCCGGGTCGCCCGTGCGACGGAAGCGATCCAGCTCAGCAACGGTGTTGCTTTGCACGAATCCGTGCTCCATCCGCGCCATTGGGCGCTGTACGATCTCACCGTTGATCAACTCGACGCGATCATCCGGTAGGTTGAGTAAATCGGTCAGGGTGCGCAGCTTAAGTGCTTCCATCATTCACCACTCATCTCGTCGAACGACTCAACCTGCCACTGTAGCCAACCGTGCCCGCGCCATTGCCCACCGCCGAGACCAATTTGATGCTGCTGTGCCAATTCAAACACCGTTTTCAACGCCGCCCATTCATTGGCGTTGGCATCTTCCAGCACCATTTTCCAGCGGAATTGCCCGTGGGTCACGGCAACGCGGTCGAATTTAGAGGAGCCATAGGCACCACCAGTAAACTCGTCCTCGGCATGGTGCTGAAACCACGCCAGGCGCAAATCTGCGTTGGGATCGGGGAACACATCCGTGATGAGTAGCTTGGCGCTGTGTGCAGTAGTACCAAATAAGGCATCGACAATATCCGCAGACTGCCCATTCGCCTTGAGCAGCCGCGCCAGCGCATGGCGCAACGGACCGCGCAGACTAGAGCCAGGGATGTAGGGCAATTGCTCGTGGGTGACGACTGCAAAGTCGGGATCGAAGCCCGTACTGGGATTAGCCAGACCATCGGGCGCGAGGTAATGATCATTCCAGCTTGCCATCAATTCCTCACTGGCATGACCGCCGATGGACAGGCTGTCCAATCCCCAAGTGGTTTGACCATCGCCATGCCAAGTCGGCTGATAATCACCCGCCGTTAGAGTGCCGCTGATTTCGCACCAGCCCGGCAGCGGCTCGGAGGCGACATGAAGCGGCTTGGCAAGACTTGAAAATTGTTCTTTGAGATAGCGCGGATAGTTGTCTGCCTGACGCGCACAAGGCCAGTGCGCAAGCTGCTCAGTTGTCAGGGCATATTCTTGGCAGTCCTGAAGCCGCAGCCAACCCAGCCCACGCGCCACCTCGCGCCCCAAAAGACAACGCCCTGCCGCCCAGTGTGCCAAGACCTCTCGTGCGAAATCGACCGCTTGCCCATCGCGGCTGGTGTCTACCTCTAGCAAAAACGGCCAGCGCGTCCCCGGCGGCAGGGTTTCGACATCAAAGAGGGCGCTGTCTTGTGCCGCGCCAGTTTGGGCGTTGATCGCGACATGCTGGCGCACCACGCCTTGAGGGTTGCCGAGCGGGTGGCTGTTAAAGCAGCGCCAGACTGAGGGCTGTCGCCCGTCTTGACAGCCAGAAATTGTGAGCGGCACCGGGGCTGGTCGCAGGATGCGGCGCAAGGTGGCAATTAACGCCCCGGCCAGACTGGTGCCGCGCAAGGTGGGACGACCCTGCCCATCGCGTGCCAGCGGGCTGTCCATGCTGGCAGTCGGATCATCCCTGCCGCCGCTGCTCAGAAAAGATTCTTGCACCAAGGTGCCAACAAACAGGGTTCGATAGGGCTGGGTCACGATTGTGTAACCTCCTTCACTTCAAGAACGCGCCATTGCACCAAATAGTTGATCAGTTGGCGTTGTTCGTCTAGCGTCTGGCAGCCGTTCAATGCCTCGCTCAGTTCATCATGCGGAAAATTTTTCCACGCCGCGCCCCCTTGTTTTCGCTTGTCGGGCGCTTGTTTGATGTCGCTGAGTAATTTTTCGAGTTGGTTGGCGGTTTGCAATGCCAATGCTTGGGAGCGCAGCCATTGCAACTGGCTCAGGCTTGGGCCGTTATTGTTGAGTTGGCGGGCGAGTGTGCGCGCTTGCGCCAGCAATTCTTCTTCACGATGCGGTTTAGCGGCCGGTGGTTGAGACGGCGGTTTACCGAGCGCATCGGGATCCAGCGGGTGCAGTCCGATCACGAATCGCCCAAATCCCTCGTTGCCGCGTTCTCCCAAATGGGTGTATTTACGCAACGCCTGCGCCAGTGCATTGCTTGCAGTGCCGGTGATGCGCCAACAAGAGCCGCGTCGTAGCGCCAGCGCCGGGGGACGCGGTAAGCCAGTGACGGCGTTAAAGCCATGCACGGTTTCTGTCTCGACCACAGCATCGGCAATGGTCAGATCAGCAGCATCGGTGATGCCGCCCAACTGACAGAGCAGTTTTTCATCAAGAGAATCGACAAATTCAAGGCGTTCGCCGCGCACAATGGCATCACTGGTCAGGGTCAGTGTCCAATCATCACCCAGTAGCGGCGATTCGGAGGACGGTACATGGCCGACTGATTCGATACACACTGGTTGACCACCACGCCCCAATGCCAGCCAATCGGTTCCCGTCAGCAGCGGCGCAAACACCGTGCAAAAGGCATGCGCTGTTTGTTGATCGGTGCAATGCAAGTCGGCTTGAAAACAGGTGTCCTCGGCGATCTCTTCCAAGCTAAAAAGCTGGGTGTCTTCTGTTGACTGTCGTTTTGGCGTGGCATTGCGCAGTCGCACCCGCATCGGCGGGCTGTAGCGTTGCCAATGGCTCACCTCGGCGGTGCAACACAGATACTCATGCCCACCCGGGCGCTTCGGCTTTTCTTTGTCTTTATCCTGCTGCTGATAAAGCCTATCAAGCGTTTCTGGCGAGTCGCTTTGCCCCGCCCACCAAGGCCGTCGCGCATTGCCGCCACTGGGTTTGTCTGTCAGGATCGACAGCGGAATTGGCAGCACCTGCTCTGCTCGCTGACAGCCGTTCGGCAAGGGCAAGGCATCGCCGACCGCAATCTGCTCAAACAGCCCGATCTGATCCTGGTGCCCGTTGTGGATTGCCCAAGCAATCAGCGCCCCGCGTAGTGCTTGACCTCGAATAAACGAATGGGTGCGAATCAGGTTGCCGGGGTAACCTGTCGCGGGCAGACACAGCGGCTCCAGATTACGCAATACGATTTGCAAGCTCTGGCAATTGCTTGGCAATCGGGCATTGTCAGGCGCTGCCAGCGGCTGGATTTGCCAATCAAGCTTCACCAGCCCACCGCCACGATTGCGGTTGCCGCCGAGCCGGTCGATGCGATTGAGCAGCCGTTCAAGCAGCGGTTGCAGGCGGACATCGGCCAGCCGCAAGGTCGCCGCAAAGCAAGCGCCCGCTGCAATGTGCTCGATAAAGCGCAGGGTATCGTCCTTGGGCGCACGGTTGTGTTCTTGACGCTGAGTCGCGCCCCAGACCAGAGTTTTTGCTTGCGTATC
>SKYD01000257.1 GCA_007128075.1 Thiorhodovibrio sp. | reverse complement strand
TTTCAAAACGCACTCTAAAAGATTACGACAGTGGATAGCCTGTTCTGTCAGGTTAGGTCAAAGTTTTTCAATATAGGGGTTGAAGGTACACATAATCGGCGAATAGGAACTGCTGCTTTTGTACGCAGAAGGTTTTCTTTGCGCTATGAAAAAACAAAACGAGGACTGCGATCATTGGGCACGGTTGTTCTCAGATAGCGGGAATTGCTGAAACAACGGGCCTATTCGCGGGTGTTTCTGGCGCGTCTGCTGGTGACATTAAAAAGCTGCCAACAGTCGCTTGAGGAATTGGTTGATGCCATCGGCCCGCTTGATGAATGGGTCGCAAACGATCATGACGCACTACTGGCTTAGGCTATTTCCAGAAATATTTGTACCACTATGGCGGATAGCCGAGCCTATGTGACCTTTGGTACAACGCAGCAGACGGGCAGAAAGACCAGCTAGGGTGGTATAAATATTGGTAGAAATAGCCTTAGCGGTCTGGCGAGGCTAAATTTGTGGGAATACATCAGGCGCAATCCTCAATTATTCGCTTCTGCGTTTGTGATAGCCTGTGCAATCCGTCGATTGATTTTAGCCAATATTCTATGACCCAGAATTTATCTTCCACAACCGAGCCACTGGTGCGCATTCGTGGGCTGGTGTTTTGCCGCGAGCAGCGGGTGATTTTTGACGGCATCGATATTGACATCGCCCAGGGCAAGATCACCGCGATCATGGGGCCGAGCGGCACTGGCAAAACCACCTTGCTCAAGCTCATTGGTGGGCAGTTGTTGCCTGATGCGGGCAGCATCGAGGTCGCTGGCGACAATGTACACCAACTCAAGCAACGGCCATTGTATCGGCTGCGGCAACGCATGGGGGTGTTATTCCAGAGCGGAGCCTTATTGACTGATCTTTCAGTGTTCGAGAATGTTGCATTCCCACTGCGCGAGCACCATCGACGGCTCCCTGAATCTATCGTGCGCCGCTTGGTGTTGATGAAACTTGAGGCGGTGGGGCTGCGCGGGGCGGTTGCTCTAATGCCCAACGCGCTCTCAGGTGGCATGGCGCGACGGGTCGCACTGGCACGGGCGATGGTGCTTGATCCGATGCTGATGCTCTATGATGAGCCATTCACTGGCCAGGATCCGATCTCGATGGGGGTGTTAATGCGCCTCATCCACCAACTCAACGATGCCAGCGCCATGACCAGCATTTTGGTCTCGCATGATGTCAATGAAACATTGCAGATCGCCGATTATCTGTATCTTATTGCCGATGGCCAGGTGATGGCGCATGGCACGCCACAACAGATTGCGGCAACGGCCTCGCCTTGGGTTGATCAATTCATCCACGGAAAACCTGATGGGCCGGTGCAGTATCATTATCCCGCGCCAGCGCGTGAAAACGATTTTTATCATTGACTTGGTTCACCATGCTTGATTCCATTGTCCGTTTAGGGCACAACACCCTGTTCATTATTCGCCGCCTCGGACGGGCGCAACTTTTATTGCTGGCGATTCTGGGGCGGCTACCGCTGCTGCGTCCGCGTCTGGTCAGTCCACAGTTGTTTGGTATCGGGGTGCTGTCGCTGCCGATTATTGTGGTCTCGGGGCTATTTGTCGGCATGGTGTTGGCGTTGCAGGGCTATTATGTGCTCTCGCAGTTTGGTGCCACCGAGAGCTTAGGGATCATGGTCGCCGCCTCGTTGGTGCGTGAACTTGGCCCGGTGGTCACGGCTCTATTGGTGGCTGGACGCGCTGGCTCGGCACTGACTGCAGAGATTGGGCTGATGAAAACCACCGAGCAGCTTGCCGCGCTGGAGATGATGGCGGTCGATCCCATCCGCCGCATCTTGGCCCCGCGTTTTGTCGGTGGATTGATTGCCATGCCGCTATTGGCGGCATTGTTTAGCGCGGTGGGCGTATTGGGCGGCTATCTGGTCGGCGTGGAATTGTTAGGCATTGATGCGGGTGCGTTCTGGAGTCAGATGCAGGCACGGGTCGCTTTTGCCGATGTCGCCAACGGGGTGATTAAAAGCATCGTCTTTGGCGTGGTGGTGACCTGGATCGCGCTGTTTGAGGGCTATGATGCCACACCAACCGCCACTGGCATCAGTCAGGCCACCACGCGCTCAGTGGTTCATTCCGCGCTGGCGGTGCTGGCGCTTGATTTTGTGCTCACTGCTTTGATGTTTGGAGTCTGAATTGTGACCAAATTATGGAAACTCGAACTCGCTGTGGGGCTGTTTGTCATCGCGGGCATGATCGCGCTGTTTGTTCTGGCAATGCAGGTGAGCAATTTTACCCAGAGCGGCAGCAGTGTGGGCTATCGACTGACCGCGTATTTTGATAATGTTGGCAGTCTGAAAGCCCGCGCCCCGGTGTCGATGTCGGGCGTGCGTGTCGGACGGGTGGAGTCGATTGGGCTGGATCCAACCAGCTTTCGCGCCGTTGTCACCCTAAAAATTGATGCCGCGTTTGATCAAATTCCAGCAGACACCTTCGCAAGCGTATTTACTGCGGGGCTGCTGGGTGAGCAATATATCGCGCTGGCGCCGGGCGGCAGCTTTGATGTGCTGACTGATGGTGACACCATCGAACACACACAATCTGCTCTAGTGCTTGAGCAGATGATTGGCAATTTTTTGTTTAGCAGGGCAGCCGAGTGATGAATAGAAAAGTGTTTTTACGCGCACTAGTGGTGATCGCTGGAGTGCTGCTGATCAACAGCGCCCTAGCACAACCCACCCAGGAGCCAACCCAATTGGTGCAGCGCACCACCGAGCGCATGCTGCAAACCTTAGCGCAGCGTCGCGCTGAGATCGAGGCCAATCCCAATATCATTTACCGCTTGGTTGGCGAGAATTTGATTCCACATTTTGCTTTTGATCGCATCACCCAAGCGGCGGTGGGCGTTGATTGGCGACAAACCACGCCAGCACAGCAACAGGCGCTGATTGAAGCATTTCGCGAGGTTCTGGTGCGCACCTATGCCACCGCACTGCTCAAATACTCAGGTCAGGACATTCTGTATCAGCCTGCCCGACCTGGCAATCGCAGCGGCACGGTGATCGTATCGACCCAGGTGCGTGCGCCCGGCAGCGCCAGCATCCCGATTGACTATCGTCTGTTGCAACAGGATGGGCGCTGGCAAGTCTACGATGTGGTGATCGAAAATGTCAGTCTCATTACCAACTACCGCAGTCAATTTCGCGCCATCATTGGACGCTCAGGAATTGATGGGCTGATTCGTGAATTGCGTAGCAAAAATCTGAATAGCGACTAATCGTGGCCGAACTCATTGATTTGGGCGGCGGACGCTGGCGTTTAGAGGGCGATGTCACCTTTCACACCGTGCCCGCCCTCGCCGCCGCTGGGCGGCGGATGATCCAGCCGCATCGTGATATCTGGCTGGATTTAGCCAGCTTGGGGCAGACTGGCAGCGTCGCGCTGGCATTGTTTCTTGATTGGCAAGCGGCGGCGGAGCAGGTCGAGGCGCGGCTACATCTGCAACACTGTCCATTGGCACTGCAACGGATTGCGGGGCTATCGCATATCGTTGAATTGCTGAATTTTTCATCATGACGCTATCTTCAGTTCCGGCCTTCCGGTCTCGTTGGCAACTGGCGTTGTTGGCGACCTTGGCAGTGCTGTTTATTCTGCTGTTGGTATGGATTGTCCGCGATGCCGATACCAGCTTGCACCACCAATTCACCGCACCCGATCAACAATCGCCGCTTGCCGTTGCAGTACGCGCCGCCCTGCCGGCTGGGATCGCACTTGCTGGCTTGATCAGCTTTGGAGTGCTGGCATACATCTTATTGCTGCGCTCACGGCATCCATGGCGCTGGCTGCTGATCCCGATTGGCGGAACGCTGATCATGCTCGGCTTGTTGATTTTTGACACCCGAACCCAGTTGAGTGAGGCAGTGCAGCAGTGGTTGAGCTTGGGTATCGGGCTGCTGATTCCACTCGCCGTCGGCGGCCTGGCGATGGTGGCGTTGCGTTATCGACACTATAGCCAACAGCAGCAAATTCAAGCGCAGGAGGCACTGTATCAGAGCGAACAACGCTTGGCCTCGGTGCTCGCCACCCAGCAGGAAATGATTTGTCGCTTTTGGCTCGATACCCAACTGACCTATGTCAATGATGCCTTCTGTCGCGCCTTTCAGCAGTCGCGTGAACAGCTTCTGGGGCGTTGTTTTATTGACCTGGTTCCAGATCACGACCAGTCAGCAGTTCTAGATCATCTTCACACCCTGACCCGCAGGCATCCTAGCATCACCCATCAACTGTGGGTCACTGGTGACGATGGTGCGGCAATCTGTCAAGAATGGAGCTATCACGCGCTCTTTGATGGCCACCAGGCACTGATTGAGGTTCAGGCCATCGGGCGCGATGTCAGTGCTCGGGTTCGTGCTGAACAAGCACTGATTGCCAGCGAGCGACGGCTGCTCATGGTGCTCGATAGTCTCGATGCCCTGGTCTATGTCAGCGACATTGACACCGAAGAGGTGTTATTCGTCAATCAGTACGGACGGCAACGCTTTGGCCAGATTGAAGGCATGACCTGCTGGGCGGCGCTGCACAATCGCGATGCGCACTGCCCGGACTGCACCCAGCAACCGCTGTTTGATGACGATGGCAAGCCCGCTGGAGTGCGTCGCTGGGAGGTGAAGAATACGCGGGATGGCCACTGGTATGACTGCCACGATCAGGCGATTGAGTGGAACGATGGCCAATTTGTGCGTATTCAAATCGCCATTGATATCAGCGACCGGGTATTGGCAGAAAAAGAGCTGCGCACCGAGCGCGATCTGTTTTCTGCCGGGCCAGTGTTCACCATTGCCTGGGGGGCGAGTGTGCGCTGGCCAGTGCGCCGGGTGTCGGGCAATGTGCGCCATCTGCTCGGCTACTCTCCCGAGGAGATGAAGGAGCCGGGGTTTGAGTATCTGCGGCTGATTCATCCTGATGATGTCGAGCGCGTGGTGCGCGAAACCAAAGCCCATGATGCACTCAATCACGACCATTTTGAGCAGTCATATCGCCTGCAAATTCACAACGGCGGCTATTGCTGGCTTTATGGGCTGATTCAATTCGTCCGCGATACTGACGGAATTTTGTATGAAATTCGCGGCTATCTTTACGACCAAACCCAAAGCAATGAGGTTGAGCGCGCACTAGCCGAGGAGCGCGAGCGGCTGGCGGGGCTGATTGAAGCCGCCAGGGTCGGTACTTGGGAGTGGATTTCTCAGACCAATGAGCTGATTGTCAACGAACGGTGGGCGACGATGCTCGGCTACCAGCTTGCCGAGCTGGCGCCGGTGTCTATTGCCACCTGGGAGATGCTGTGTCACTCCGAGGATTTAACGCGAGCAAAAGCCCATCTCGACGACTATTTTGCTGGCCGCGCCGATTATTACGAGAGCGAGATCCGCATGGCGCACCGCAGTGGTGCCTGGGTGTGGGTGCTTACCCGCGGGCGGATCATGGAGCGCACCCCAGACGGCAAACCAGCGCGGATGTTGGGCACCCATCTGGACATCACTGCCCACAAACAAACCGCTGAATCAATGCGTTATTTTAACGCGGCATTGAAATCAGAAACCGAACGCGCCAACCAGCTTGCTGCTCAGGCCAATCAAGCCAATCATGCCAAAAGCCAGTTTTTGGCGACTATGAGCCATGAGATTCGCACCCCAATGAATGGCGTGGTGGGCATGACCAATCTGTTGCTTGCCACTGAGTTGCGCCCTGCCCAGCGTCACTATGCCGAGGTCATTCGCTCCAGCGGACAGGCATTGGTGACGCTGATTGATGACATTCTGGATTTGTCAAAAATCGAGGCGGGCAAGCTCTCGCTGGAGAACATTGGCTTCAATCTGGAAAAATTAGTCGATCAATTAGGGGCGATACTCAGTCATCGTGCTGAAGAAAAAGGGATTCAGTTGCGCTGGATGCTGGCGCCTGATCTGCCCATCTATCTGCAAGGTGACCCCGGTCGCATCCGCCAGATTTTGCTTAATCTGATCGGTAATGCGATCAAATTCACCGAGGTCGGTGAGGTGCAACTGAGCATTGAGTGTCTCGACAAGAACGACGACGGTGTGGTGCTAAAATTCAGCGTCACCGATACCGGCATCGGCATTCCCGAAGACAAACACCGTGTGCTGTTTGAAAAATTTAGCCAGGTGGATGAGTCAACTACTCGTGAGTATGGCGGCACCGGGCTGGGGCTGGCGATCTGTAAACAGTTGGTGCAGCAGATGCAAGGCAAAATCGGGGTCAACAGCAAAGCCAATGAGGGGTCTGAATTTTGGTTTACTATCCCGCTGCAACACAGCACTGACAACGATGACGCGCTCAGTTATCATCCATCTGATCAGGAAGAAATTAACTCTAAATTGACGCAACTGCCCACCGACACCCGGCTGTTGCTCGTCGAAGATCATGTGGTTAATCAGCAGGTAGCGATGGGACTGTTAAGCCAGCTCGGCGGTACCGCTCAGGTCGCTGCCAATGGCAAGGAAGCACTGGCGGCATTGGCCAGCACCGATTTTGATCTGGTGTTGATGGATGTACAGATGCCGATCATGGGTGGCGTGGAAGCCACGCAGCGAATTCGGGCGGGCAGCGATGGGGTGCGCAATCCCAAGGTGCCGATCATTGCCATGACCGCCCATGCCATGCCCGAAGATCGTCAACGCTGTTTGGCAGCGGGGATGAATGATTATGTCACCAAACCCTTCAATCCACAAAAAGTTGCTAAAACTCTTGCCCATTGGCTTGGCCAAAACCAGTCACTGCCATCCCCGTCCACCCCGGAATCAGAGCCAGTAACAGAGCCTAAATCAGAACCAGTGGCAGAGCCAGTTGACGCAGCGGCCCCCATGACAGCACTGCCGATTTTTGACCAGGCCGCACTGCTTGATCGTGTTGGCGGTGAGCAAGACATCATGCAGATGATTGTCGAAGGTTTTATTGACGATATGCCAGAACGCATTGCCCTGACTGAACAGGCAGTGAGCCGCCGCGAGGCATCAAATATCGCCGTTCAAGCGCACACGATCAAGGGGGCAGCAGCAAACATTGGTGCCGAGCGTTTAGCTGCTGCTGCCCAAGCATTAGAAGTCACCGCAAAAGGCGACGATTGGACACAACTTACCGCGCAACTGATTCGCTTACAAGCCGAATTACAGGCGTTTATCAGCACTTGGCGCGAATCACTTTCTTAGCTAAATTATGCACATATTGATTGCTGAGGACGATCCGACCTCTCGTCACCTGCTTAAAATCATGTTGGAAAAGGAAGGGCATACGGTTGTGCCGGCAACCAATGGCGCCGAAGCATTGCAACTGATGAGTGTGCCTAACGCGCCTCGGTTGGCAATTTTAGATTGGATCATGCCCGAGATGGACGGGCTGGCAGTGACCCGCGCAGTGCGTGAACTCAACCGTGAGCCGCCACCGTATTTGATCATCCTCACCTCGCGGGGCGAAAAGGCGGATATTGTCACCGGATTGGCGGCTGGTGCCGATGATTATCTGGTCAAGCCCTTTGATCGCGGTGAGCTATTGGCGCGCACCGAGGTCGGTCAGCGGTTGATCAAAGCCCAGGAGGAATTGATCGCCAGCCGTGAGGCGTTGGCTTATCAGGCCACTCACGATGTATTAACCGGCATTCTCAATCGCCGCGCCATCTTAGATCGTTTGCACGATGAGCTGGAGCGTCTTGATCGCATGGGGCAATCCTTAGCCGTTGGGCTGTGTGATCTCGACCATTTCAAGCGCATCAACGACCACTATGGCCATGCCACCGGAGATACGGTGTTGCGTGTTGTCACTCAATGTTTAACCCAACATCTGCGCGAGTATGATGTCATCGGGCGGCTGGGTGGCGAAGAATTTTTAATTCTTGCTCCGATTCAAGAAGACCATGATTCGCGCACGGTGTTTGAGCGGCTGCGGCGCATTGTCGCCGAGCAGGTCATCGATCAAATCGAGCCACCCATTCAGCTAACACTGAGCATCGGCGTTGCCTGCACCCAAGGCCAGAAAATCAGTTTGGATCGGCTGTTGTCTCTTGCCGATGAGGCACTGTATATCGCCAAAAACAGCGGACGCAATCAGATTCGTCTTGCGGCAGGTTGTTAAGCCAAATTCTATGAAAACCAGCGTTAGGCAACACAGAACCGATCCCGCCCCTGCTGCTTGGCCTGATACAGTGCTGCATCAGCATTGGCAATCATGCCATCGAGGGTTTGCGTTTCCGCACTGCGGGTGGCAATGCCAACACTCACCGTAAATTGAATCATCCCACCATTAGCATCTGGCACCTCAGCGGTGCGGATAGCATTCAACATCCGTGTGCAGACTTCTTGGGCTTGTTCTAGCCCTGTTTCCGGCAACAGCAGAATAAATTCTTCGCCGCCAAAACGACCAAAATGATCGGTCTGGCGCAAACTGTGCTGCACCTGAGCGACCAGCATTTTCAACACCTCATCGCCAATCTGATGCCCATAGGTGTCGTTCACCCGCTTGAAATGGTCGGCATCGAGCAGCAACAGCGTCAACT
>SKYD01000207.1 GCA_007128075.1 Thiorhodovibrio sp. | reverse complement strand
CCGCTGCGGGTAAGGCACGCCATAAATCTGCTAAATCACGAGCACCGCGAGTATCCGACATGATGGGGTGTTGAGCGTGTCACTGCACGAATGTTATTGGCAACTAAACCCCAACCACACACTCGGGGCGTAACTGATGTTTCCAGCGTGTCACTGCACGAATGTTATTGGCAACACAGAGAGGCACCCAACTTCCGAGGCTACTTGTTTCCAGCGTGTCACTGCACGAATAATCTCATAAAAACCTTCGTTGCCAATTAAGGCGAACGCTAACTCCGCTTGCCCTGCTCTGTCAAGCATTTTTTTATCACTGCCCGCGCCAGCGACGAAAAATTTGCGCAGTGCTCCGAGCACATCTTCGAGCGCATGGGCGGTCTCAGTGATGGCTGAGTTAGGTGAGATGTTCGCGTGCTTCATCGACAAAGCGGGTGATAAATTTCGTAATATCAATGGCCATGAGCTGAACGAGGTCATCAAAAATTTTTTTAGCACTCCTCTTGACAGAGTGCTAATTAGGGCCTATCTTTACCATCAGCATCGGCTCTTGGCGAGCGATGCTAAATGAAACGGCGGTTCATTTTAGAACGCCACCTGAAACTCACATATTGCTCATTTGGAGGATATGCAATGAACACTCTCGACTTCTCGCCCTTACTGCGTTCGATGATTGGCTTTGATCGGCTAGCGAGTTCATTAGAAAACGCCTACCGCACTGAGGCCGGCGGTTATCCACCCTACAATGTTGAATTGCAGGATGAGAACAAATACCGCATCAGCCTCGCGGTTGCAGGATTTGCCGAGAATGAGCTGGCTTTGGAGGTCAAGGAAAGCGTACTCACCGTTACTGGCGAGCGCCAAACCGAGACCAAAGATCGGCAGTATCTCTATCGCGGCATTGCCAATCGCAGCTTTGAGCGCCGCTTCCAACTGGCCGATTATGTCAAAGTTGTCGATGCCCACTTGGAAAACGGGCTCTTGCACATCGATCTGGAGCGCGAAGTGCCAGAGGCGATGAAACCGCGCAAGATCGCGATTCGTCGTGACGAGACACGCGGATACATCGAGGAAGTCAAACAGGCTGCATAATCAGCAGTCCTGTCACACCCCCAGCGTCATCCCCGCTGGGGGTTTTTATTTAACCGCATAATCCTGAGTGAGATCACGACCACAATCACATTGTGGATGATTGGCAATCAAAAACGACCAGCAGCGTTTGCATAGCGGTTTTTTTGCCATCAGTTCAGGCGGTGGTGGCGGCAGCTCTGGAGATTGGCGTGGGGTGGGATAATCAAGCTGCGGCATGGCGATGCGAAATTCTTGCGCTAACGCATTGAGATCAATGTGCAACAGCCGCGCATAGTGAGCGATACAATCCGCCTCCCGTTCATCGCAATCGCCATCAGCAAACGCCACCGCCAACGCCCCTAAAATCACAATTTTGCCTTCGTCATTGTTGTGATCGTCGCTGATCTCAATGCCCTTGAGGGCGCGCATCAAGGCCTCTTCTTCACCAAGAAAAGCCGCAATGGCATAGCCTTTGAATTTTTCGAGCAGTTCGTCAGTTGAGAAAGCATGAATAAACGGGTTGTCGTGGTTGTCGAGGATGAACCGCTTAAAGCCTTCTGTTTCTTTGGGTAAAAAACGCCCGTTTTGCGAGGCAACATCGCCAGCCACCGCACAAAACGCCTCGATGAGATTGGTGTATTTGCCGCGTTTGAGCCGCTTGCCCACGCCCTTAAACGCTGTCCCAACCCCGCCGAGAAAATCAATGCCAGCATTGACGACCGTTTCACCTCGTTTTTGCCATGGCGAAGTCATGGTTCGTATTCCTTCTCAATAATTTATTGCACACAGGTCTATGGTGTGCTGATTGCTGGCGGCAAACGCAGTGCATAAAATAAACGCGATTGTTCACGCTGCACCAGCACCGCAATGGCACGCTCAGTGGCGGCAGTTTCAAGCAACTGCTCAAAATGCAGCCGATCCCGAATCTCAGCACCATCAAATTCTAATATAAAATCTCCGACCCGCAATCCAGCCTGCTGGGCTGCACCATCGCCAAGCTGTTCAATAATCACCGCGCCACTAAGATCAAACCGCTCGCGCTGTGCTGGCTTGGTATCGCGCACCGCCACCCCGATGCGATTCAGCGGCTGCGGCTGTGCTGACATTGGCTCGGCACGGATGAGGGGGTCTTCATCGGGCAATGCCGCCAGCTCAAGCTCTAAATCGAGCACCTTGCCATGACGCAATAACTGCAAGCTGGCGATGCTGCCTGCACGGGCGCTGCCCACCAGCGGCGGCAGATCGCCCGAGGCGGTGATTTCTTGCTGATTAAAGGCGAGAATGACATCGCCGGCGCGTAATTTCGCCTGTTGGGCGGGGCTGTTGGCTAACACCTGGGTGACCAAGGTGCCACGGGGCTGATCAAGCCCAAAGGTTTCAGCAAGCTCGCGGGTGAGGTCTTGCACCATCACCCCCAGCCAGCCACGGGTGACCCGCCCGCTGGTGCGCAGTTGTTCAACGACATCCATCGCCACATCAATCGGGATCGCAAACGACAAGCCCATAAAACCGCCAGTGCGGCTGTAAATCTGTGAGTTGACCCCAATCACCTGCCCATCGAGGGCAAACAACGGGCCGCCGGAATTGCCCGGGTTAATCGCGACATCGGTTTGAATGAATGGAACATAATTTTCACTCGGCAAGCTGCGGCCAATGGCGCTGACAATCCCCGCTGTCGCTGAATGCTCAAATCCAAACGGCGAGCCAATCGCCAACACCCAGGCTCCGACTTTCAGCGTTGCGGCACTGCCAATATCGACCATCGGCAGATCCGCGCCATCGATTTTCAGCAGGGCGATGTCGCTGGGGGCATCGGTTCCCACCACGCTGGCGGTAAACTCGCGCCGATCGCTGGTGCGCACGATGATCTCATTTGCCGTTGATACGACATGCGCATTGGTGACCACATAGCCATCGCTGGAGATTAAAAAACCTGAGCCAAGCGACTGATCGGGGGCACCAAAATCCGGGGCGTTCTGTTCATCGAGAAAGCGTTCCACCAGCTCTTCCAGTCCCGATTCATCTGGATTAAACCGCTTGCGGAGCGGTGTCCGCCGCTCGTTGCTGCTGATATTGACCACCGCCGCGCCCTGTTGCTCAACGAGTGCGCTAAAATCAGGCAGCTCCTGCGCGCTGGCTGTGAGCGCCAGCAGCAGCAATGCCAGCGTATAAATGCTAGATAGGCTTAGGCTCATAGGTTTCGTTTAATTCGTTCTGCAAAGCGTGAAAGCGTTCCACTGCTTGGCTCCAACTGGAACGCGCCGGCAGTGCCAGTGCATGGCGCAATGCGGGTGCGGGCAGACCGTGATGGTCGCTAAGCAGCAAGGGCAGGCTGCTAATTAGCCGAGCGCGTGGATGGCGCAGTGACCACAGTGGCCGTCGCAGCCATTCTAGCACCCCAAAATGGCGGGCATTGGCGATCAGATGGTGTAGCACCCCACCGCCATCGCGCTGCGCTTTGTCAACGAATGCTGAACAATAGTGCTCCCAATCGGGGCAGGCGCGACCTAAGCGCGCGGTTTCAAAACGACGCAGCGAATCCAGCCACAGCCAGATCACCCGTGCTTGCCAATCCAGCGGATGCGCCTCTTCAAACAACCGCATATCAGGACGCAGCGCGTATCGATGCGCCACCCGATACAGTGCCATAAATTTGGCGTGATGACGCTCTTCCAGTGCTTCCAGCCGCTCTTTGCGAATCTCAAGCGAGGGATGGTACATCCCCAGCGCCGCCAAGCGCACCGCACCACATTCAACCAGCACCCGCATCAGAGAATCAAACATCTGTTCGCGTTCGCTGTCGGTGGGTGTTCCCACTGCCAGCAAGCGCTGTTGATTGACCAACAGCCGCTGTCCTTGGCTGACCAAACGGTGGATGATTTCACCCTGTGGTGCCCGCCACAACGGCAGCAGTGGCATCCGCTTAAAAACATTGGGATCACCGATGAGCACGCGATGCGTCCAGCGTAGCTCGCTGTTTAACAGCGACGGCGAGGTTTGATTTAAGCATTCCCAGCGCATCATCCGCAGTTGCAGCCCAATCTGTTGCTGATCACGGGCGCGATGGATGATTTTGTCTAAGCGTACTTGAATGATCGCCCGCAACTCAGGATCGGTTGCTGCCACCACCACCACCAGCGCGTAACCATCATCTTCTAGTGTGAAGTTAGGAACGGGAACGCCCTCACCACGCGCATAAGCGCCCTCAAGCACCAGCGCGCGCAGATGATCCGGAGCAATGGCAGCAATCACCTGGCTGCTAATCCAAGTCAGATCAGCAGCAAGCCGCGCCTCATCCGCCGCACTGCCACAACAAGACAGGCGCGTTGGCGGAGGTTTTGCCGCCATGATCGGCGCAATCTGTAACTTAACCCGCCGCCGCCACAACCGACGCGGCTGACGGGGCTTGAAATCACGGGGGCGACCGGGTTGCTCTAGCATTGGTTATGACTCGTGCATGGGTTAATCAAGCCAAGCTAAATAAAGCGTGGCGGATGTGCGCAAGGGCGTTTGAGCGGGGGCTGCTGGCGCCGATAAGAATATGCTCGTGAGAATTAGGATTGGCTAGTGTCATAAAGGCAGCATTCAACTGCCTTGGTGGGGCTGCGCGCACATAGGGCGCGTCAACGATGATCGCCGCTGGATCAGCAAGTGGCAGCCTTGGCAGTGCCAAGAATATCAGTATAATCAGCCATCCAAACCTGTGGTCGCGTTGCATAATAAGTCCTCTTCATGTGTTTTAATTCCCAAGAGCCGCCGCAAATGGCCTATCTTGCCCTTGGCTCGAATATCGACCCGGCGCGGCATCTCGCGCTGGCTTTAGCAAAATTGCGCCAGTTGCCATATTCTACATTGGTTGCCGAGTCATCTTGGTATCGAACTGCGCCCTGGGGAGGGATTGCGCAGGCGGATTTCATTAACTTAGTGGTCGCATTTGAGACCTCATTAAACCCGCTGGATTTGCTGGCGGCAACCCAAAAAATTGAATCACAACTCGGTCGGCAGCGCGAAGTGCGCTATGGTCCACGCTCGATTGATCTCGATTGGCTGTTGATTGGCGCCCACAGCCTCGACCATCCTACGCTGAGTTTGCCGCATCCCGGGCTGTTGGAGCGCGATTTTATGCTCATTCCACTCTTAGAGCTAAATCCCAAGCTGCCTGATTCACTCATGCAGCCACTAATCGCCGCTCGTGATCAACTCAATGAGCGCTGGATTGTTGAGCGCGTCAATTCTTCGTTATTAGCATGATTCGATTCGTGATTTTTGCTTGGCTGTTGGCTGCGCCAGCTTGTGCGCAATGGCAAATGCTTGATGGGTCAGATTGGCCACAGCCAATCCCTGATCTGTTCTATGCCCAGCGCGTGGTTGCGCAGGGAGAGCGCACCATCCTTGCCCATATCGCGGGCTTTGCAACCCATGCCTATCGGTTGGAGGTGATCGAGCAACCCACTGACAACATCGGCGGCTGGACTGCCAGCGGCGCGACCTGGTTGGCAACCGCGTTGCGTGAAGCAGGCTGTGTTGCTGGTGTCAATGGTGGTTTTTTTCATCCTGATGGCACGCCCTTGGGGCTGGTGATTGCTCAAGGTCAACGCAGTGGGCGCATTGAACACAGTCGGCTGCTCAGTGGGGTGCTGTATAGCGATGCGCAAGGCACCTATCTGATGCGGCGCGCTCAGTTTGAAGAGCATCCTAAAATTATGGCACTGCTGCAAAGCGGCCCATATTTAGTCGATGGCGGGAATGCGGTGCGCGGGCTGTCTGCTCAAAATGCCAGTCGCCGCACATTTCTGGCAACTGATTGGCGTGGACATTGGGTGCTTGGTGCCACTGAAACCCCGCTGACCCTGGCTGAATTGGCGCAGTTGCTGACCACGCCTGAGCTGTTAACGCCGTGGCGGGTGGAACGGGCGATCAATCTGGATGGCGGGACTTCGACTGGTTTTTTCTTTGATCAAGCGGATGAACAAGCACCAGTGATTTTAGCACCGTGGAAGCGAGTATCAAACCTGCTTGGCATTATTGCGCGGTGAGCTTTGCTGTTAATGGTACCGGGAGCCGGACTCGAACCGGCACGGTATTGCTACCGTCAGATTTTGAGTCTGATGCGTCTACCAGTTTCGCCACCCCGGCAGGGAAACTTAATATGACAATCAGCCGCTAGTATAACAGAAGTGCTGCATTGCACAAGCAGTAATTTGCCCTGAAAGATGCTCAACCAGCCAAGCCGATTCTAACGAATGGTCACACCACTAATCAGTATAAATGACAGGATGTCATAGGTGATGGCGATAAAAACACATTGTATGAATGGAATCTCGAACGCATGGCGCAGGATGTGCGCTGTCACCACCACGCTCCACACCACCAATGCCAAAAACAGGATGCCCGCGATCAATAGCTGGGTGCTGGTTTCATCGGCGCTGACCGCAAGACGCAACGGCAACAGTGCAATCAGGCCGATCCAGGTCTTCGCACCCACCAGCGCGGTGGCGGTCTGAGTAAAGCGCATGGGGGTGCCGACTGCTTTTAATGCCAACAGCAACACCCCAAGCATCAGCGCAAAATCCAAACCGCCCTGCACCAGCCCCAGCCACGGTGGTGCCTGGCTGGCGAGTGCCAACAGCCACGAGCTAATCAGCCCGGCAACCAGTACCAGCCCCAGCAGCGCCGAGGAGGTGGGCAGATCCTGCGGAGCGCGGCGCAGAGCACATAAATCAATGAAAAAATAAACGATGGCAACCAAAACTAAAACTTCCGATTCGTGTTAAAAGGCATGGTGGCGGGGGGATGCTGTTTGATCCCCAGAGCGTTCTGTATAGTATAGCAATGCTTGACCCCAACACCTCAACTGCGCTAGTGTCGCGTGCTCAATATTTCAAAAATCAAGCGCGCGCCGGTCGCGCAAGGATGGCCTGATCATGCCTGTTGCTTTTCCGTTTTCGGCCATTGTCACCCAGGATGAGATGAAACTCGCGATTCTAATCGCGGCCACCGATCAGAGCATCGGGGGGGTGTTGGTCTTTGGTGATCGCGGCACTGGGAAATCTACTGCGATTCGTGCATTGGCGGCACTGTTGCCGAACATGCGCGTGATCGATAAATGTGTTTATAACTGCGACCCCGATGCCAACGCCGGCGGTCTGTGTGACTCATGTCGTGAGCGCAAGACCAATGGTGCGGTGAAAACCCGCAAAGTACAAGTGCCAGTGGTCGATCTGCCGCTGGGTGCGACCGAAGATCGGGTCATCGGCGCACTCGACCTAGAAAGCGCGCTTACCCGTGGTGAAAAAGCCTTTGAGCCTGGATTGTTGGCACGCGCCCATCGCGGATTTTTATAC
This sequence comes from Thiorhodovibrio sp., assembly GCA_007128075.1. Taxonomy (GTDB): domain Bacteria; phylum Pseudomonadota; class Gammaproteobacteria; order Chromatiales; family Chromatiaceae; genus Thiorhodovibrio_B. The sequence goes on along the minus strand of SKYD01000207.1, from coordinate 1,207 downwards.
ATCGACGAGGTGAATCTGCTCGAAGATCACTTGGTCGATGCGCTGCTCGATGTTGCCGCCTCGGGCGAGAATGTTGTCGAGCGCGAGGGCTTGAGCGTGCGCCATCCAGCGCGGTTTGTGCTCGTGGGCAGTGGCAACCCCGAAGAAGGCGAGCTACGCCCCCAGCTTTTAGACCGCTTTGGATTGTCGGTCGAGGTGAAAACGCCGCAAGATTTGGCAACGCGGATGCAGGTGGTGCGGCTGCGCGATGAATTTGAGCGCGATCCCGAGGCCTTTGTTGCCAAATGGAAACGCAAAGACAGCAAGGTGCGCAACCAATTGGTCAAGGCAAAAGAGCGCCTGTCCGAGGTCGAAGTGCCCGATGCCACCCTCGAACGCGCCGCGCAGTTGTGCATGAAACTCGGCACCGATGGGCTGCGTGGTGAATTGACGCTGATCCGCGCTGCCCGCGCCCTGGCTGCACTGGAGGGCGAGACCAGCGTCAACGAAGAGCATCTCAAGCGTGTCGCTCCACCGGCACTGCGCCACCGTCTGCGCCGCAATGTGCTCGATGATGCCGGCTCCACCACCCGCGTCGAACGCGCCATTCAGGAGCTGTTTGGTTCTTGAGCAGGCGGATTGTTCTCGGCATCAGCGGCAGCATCGCTGCCTATAAAGCCGCTGAATTGGTTCGCGGTCTGTGCGCTCAAGGTCACGAGGTGCGGGTGGTGATGACGCAGGCGGCACATGCCTTCATCAGCCCGCTGACCTTGCAAGCATTGTGCGGCCATGCTGTGCGCTCGGGGCTGTTTGACCCCCAAGCCGAGGCGGGAATGAGCCATATCGCACTTGCCCGCTGGGCCGATCATTTGCTGATCGCGCCAGCAACCGCGCATCTGATTGCACGGCTCGCCCACGGGCTGGCGGATGATTTATTGACCACGCTGGCGCTCGCCAGCACTGCCCCGCTGAGCTTGGCACCAGCGATGAATCAGGCGATGTGGCATCATCCAGCAACCCAGGACAATATTCAGCGTCTGCAACAGCGCGGGGTGCGGATTCTCGGCCCGGCGGCGGGGGATCAGGCCTGTGGTGATGAAGGGCTGGGGCGGATGTTAGAGCCAGCCGAAATCATCAACGCTCTGTTGGCACCGCGCCTTCTCGATGGAGTGGCGGTGCTGCTGACTGCTGGTCCCACCCATGAGCCACTCGATCCAGTGCGCTTTAT
>SKYD01000211.1 GCA_007128075.1 Thiorhodovibrio sp. | reverse complement strand
TGTTTGAGTGTGCCCAGTTCTGCAAAACTGTGGTATTGCAGCTCGATTGCTTCGTCGATCTCGTGCGGCAAAGCACACACTGGACTGGCTGGCGCACCCAAATGGTGCTCAGCAGCGGCGAGCACATGGCGATCACTCGGATCTGCCATTGCCAAGGTCACGGCTTCACCCAATTGATACAGCGGGATCACATGGTGTTTCTTGGCAAATTCACGAGGCAGCCGCCCCACCACCTCGGGTTGAAACAGCGTGGCATCAAGATCAACCCAAGCGACCCCAAAACTCTCCGCCCACAGACGCATTGCCTCGGCATAAGACAGCCGTCCTTGGTCAACAATATGGCGCAACAGTTGAGGGGCATCCTTGGATAATTGCAACGCATCATCGAACTGATCGCCAGGTAGCAGTGCCCGCTCCCGCACCATGTTGACAAAAGCCGGATTGTTAAAAGTCACGGGTGTTGTTCCTGCTTGGCAGCGGCTGGTTGCGTTGACGCAGATGATTGCGCTCGCCGTTTGAGACGCAACGCCCGAATCTCTTGTTGTGACAGCGTTGTCGCTGGGTTGGGGGCTGGCTTGTTCTGCTCGTCGCGGGCGATGTCAGCAAGCATCTGAGTGAGTGAATAGCGCATTAGAGTGTTCCTGCTGCTTGGCGTTGCGCCAAATGATCCAGCCAACTTTCACGGATTTCTTGTTTCATCTGTTCGAGTGGCGTGTCCTTGCGCAGATAATTGGCGGCACCGAGATCGAGACAACGCTCAACCATCGCCATTGAGGTCAGCGAGGTGAGCATGATCACGAACGCATCCGGAAACTCAGCACGAATGGCTTCCAAGGTGGCAACACCATCCATTTTTGGCATGTTGATATCCAGCAGGGTGACTTGTGGACGCTGGGCGCGAAATTGCACCAGCGCCTGTTCGCCATCGCCCGCCTCAGCAACAATCTCGCAGCCCATCGTGCTCAGCAAGGTTTTCATTAACAGACGGATATGCGCCTCATCATCAACCAATAGAGTACGAATCAACTGTTTTTGACTCATATTGAGTGCTCCAAATCTTGCGGAAAATGCACTTGAAAACAGCTCCCGAGCGGCTGACCTTGGGCATCGGTGCCATTGTCAACAGCAATAGTACAGCCGTGCGCATCGACGATTTTTTTGACAATCGCCAGCCCTAGCCCGGTGCTGCTCTCGCCGCCGGTAGGGCGGGTGCTGAGTTTTTGAAAATCCTTAAATAAATGCACCCGTTCATGCTCTGGTATGCCCGGCCCTTGATCAATCACCAGCAAACGCTGCCCATCATCATCGGCATCAACACGCACCTCAATGATGGTGCCAGACTCGGAAAACTTCACCGCATTGGTGAGCAGATTATCGACAACCTGCCCGATGCGCTCGGCATCAATCGACAACGGCGTGCATTCTGTGAGCTGGGTGTGAATTGCAATGTCTTTGCGCCGCGCCACTCCGTCAATCAACCGCAGACGCTCAGCCACCAAATGCGCCAACACCGTCGGGGCGCGTCGAAGATCAAAACGCCCACTTTCGATCACTGAGACATTGAGCAAGTCATTGACTAAATTGAGCATTTCATGGCTGACGCGATGAATTGTTTGCAACATTTCGTGCCGCTGCGCTGGTTCAAGTGGCAAATCTTCGGTGAGCAATAGCTCGCTCAACCCACGGATACTGGTCAATGGATTGCGCAAATCATGGGCGGCCATGCCCAAAAACCGATTTTTGACCTCATTGAGTTTGTGCAGCTCGCGTTCGGCATGCACATAATTCATCACCAATTCCACCAACAGCCGATCATTGATGGAACGATCCGCCAACTCGGCGCGTTGCTCAATTAATCGTCCACTAAAGCGTTCAAACAAGGTCTCGCGCTGAGGGGCAAAGCGTGCCAGTTCATCAAATGGATTCAAGATTCCGCCGCTCCTGTTGCAAAAAACCATCGATCCCAACATCATCGAGCGCCAACAGCCGCTCGATGACGATGTTGATGTCTTGTGCGCGATAAAAAACTGAGCCATGCTGAGGTGCGATCATCCGCGGCTTGAGGGCGCGAATCTGTTGTATCGCATAGCGCAATGCTGCATTCGAGGTCATGATCTCGCGGTGAAAAGCGATGATGCTCGCCAACTCACAGTGTATGTTGGTGGTGGTGCAATGCTGGCCATGGTGCAATGCTTGAGTGCAGTGCTGACAGGACTGCGAAAATTCCTGAAATAAATTCCAACGCGCATTTTCAACATGAAAACTGCCGAAAATATCACTGGAAAACAGGATGCCGGTTTTTTCATCTAGGGTCATAAATGCCCCTTGGGCGTGCGAATAGGGTGTTGGGATAAACCGCAGCCGTCGTCCCGAAGCAAAGGTCATGGCATAGCCCATGCGTTTAATACACAACATCTCAGAACGCACGGCATAATACCGAATAAACACATTGTTTTCATGTTGTGAGATGATGCGTAGATCACGCCGATCAATAATATCTTCCAAATTAGGCAGACTGCCACACAAATCAGGATCATAATGATGATAGATCAGCGTCGAAATCCGGCTTGGCTCGACACCAGTCTGCATAATTTTCATCATCACGCGGCTAAATTCGGGGCGGCTGCCGCCATCAATTAAAATCGCTTCCTGTCCTTCTAAAATCAAATAGGGGTTGCAATGCAAACCGCGCTCGGGGTCATTAAAACCAACCCAGTAAACATCCTCGGCGATTTTAATGGGGCGGTTGTAATCAAGATTATCAGTCAGAATGTTGTTCATAGAGGTTATATTTGGTGTTAGCGACGATATGATGGATCATGTTGCCGTGATCCAATCTCTGATACAATGGTATCAAAAGCAGCCCACGCTGTTTGTTTAAGCGACCATATCATCTTGCGGGATTTGGCAAAATGCTTTGTTGCGCCAGCTAATGACCCAAAAACACATAGCAAATAACGATAGGATGCCGCGATTTTGAAAACTGGTGCCTTTCAATCCTTTGATACCTTGATTATTGGCTCAGGGCCGGCGGGCGAGGGCGCAGCGATGAGACTTGCCAAAGCTGGGCAGCGCGTTGCCGTCATTGAGGCGCATGATCAGGTCGGCGGCGGCTGCACTCACTGGGGCACGATCCCCAGTAAGGCGCTGCGTCATTCGATCCAGATGTTAGCCGATTATCGGCGCAACCCGTTGTTTGCCCACACCCGCGATCAGATTCAGGTCGAGCTTCCCGATCTGTTGCGTGCCGCTGATACGGTGATCGATGATCAGGTGCGCACCCGCTACCGCTATTATCAGCGCAATCGGGTGACGGTGATCTTTGGGCGGGCGCGGCTGGTCGATGCCCACCAGGTCGCGGTTCAGCGTCCCGATGGCACGGCTGAAGAAATTTTACAGGCTGAACATCTGATCATCGCCACTGGCTCGCGCCCCTATCATCCCGACGATGTGGATTTTGAACACCCGCGAGTGTTGGATAGTGATTCGATCTTGAGCCTCCAGCACACCCCGCGCTCGTTGACCATCTATGGTGCTGGGGTCATCGGCTGTGAATATGCCTCGATTATGAGCTATCTGGATGTCAAGGTGAATCTGGTTAACACCCGAGATCGGCTGCTGTCTTTTCTCGATGACGAGATCACCGATGCGCTTAGTTACCATCTGCGCGAGCAGGGCGTGATCATTCGCCATGATGAGCAATACACCGCCGTTGAGCCAGCCGACGATGGTGTGGTGTTGCACTGTCAGTCAGGCAAAAAATTCAAAACCGATGTTTTGCTGTGGGCGAACGGGCGCACTGGCAACACCGAGGGGCTGGGGCTGGAGGCGATTGGCATCGCGCTCAACCAGCGCGGGCAGATTGAGGTCAATGCCAGCTATCAAACCGCCATCCCGCACATCTATGCGGTGGGCGATGTGGTCGGCCCGCCAGCGTTGGCGAGTGCCAGCTATGATCAGGGGCGTTTTGTCGGCACCCAGATTGCCGAAGGCGCTTGTGATTGGTCGCTGATTGATGAGTTTCCCACTGGCATCTATACGGTGCCAGAGATTAGTTCTGTGGGGCGCACCGAGCGTGAACTCACTGCCCAGCAAGTGCCCTACGAAGTCGCCCAAGCGCCGTTTAAGTCCCTTGCACGGGCGCAGATCACTGGGCACAGTGTCGGGATGCTCAAGCTGCTGTTTCATCGTGAAACCCATCAGATTCTTGGCATCCATTGCTTTGGTGAACAGGCATCGGAGATCATTCACATCGGCCAGGCGATCATGTCCCAGCCGGGGTCTGCCAACTGTCTGGATTATTTCGCTACGACGACTTTTAATTATCCGACGATGGCAGAGGCGTATCGCGTTGCCGCGTTTAATGGGCTGAATCGGTTGTTTTGATTGTTGTTATAGCCATTTCAAGACAACCCAACTGCATCAAAAAGAATGGTTAAGACGGCAGCAGCAAGGACGATAAACACAATCGCGGTGACCACAGCGGAAGTGGTTGCCTGACCAACCGCCTGGGCATTGCGTCCACATTGTAGCCCGCGCAAACAGCCCGATGCGGCGATAATTGCTCCATACACAGTCGCGCTAATCAGCCCCTGGGCAATATGGTTCCAAGCCAGCACCGCTTGTGTTGCACCAAGGTATGCGTTTAGGTTCAAACCGCCGACCAGCGTGCCAACCATCGCTCCACCGAGCATCCCCAACACATTGGCATAGATTGCCAGCAACGGGGTCATTAAAATCAAAGCCAGCATCCGTGGCAACACCAAATATTCCATCGGTGCGATGCCAAGCGTGCGCAATGCGTCGATTTCTTCGTTGACCTGCATGGTGCCAAGCTGGGCGGCAAAGGCAGCGCCAGTGCGTCCAGCCATCACAATCGCGGTGATCAGTGCGCCCATCTGAATCACCATCGCCAGCGCCACCAAGTCGGCGACATAGATCCGCGCCCCAAACTGCGCCAGTTGCTGATCGCCGATGTAGGCCAAAATCATCCCCACCAAAAAACTCACCAGACTGACAATCGGCAACGCATCGGCACCGCTGTCTTGGATAATCAGCCACAGATCGGCGCGGCTAAACTGGGCGCGACCTTGCAGCAAGCGCAGCAACGCCAGCATCCCCTCGCCTAAAAACGCCATCATCTCGCCTGTGGAGCGCGCAAGATCAATAAAATCCAGTCCGCTGCGATGCAAAAACGACGGCGTGGGGTGTTTTGGCTCGGCTGTGGCTGCTCGTCCACCTTGCTCTGCCATCACCAGCAGTGCTTTAAGCCCTGCTGGCAATCCAGCGGTTTCAAATTGGATATTGTGTTGCTGACAAAGACGCGACAGCGCCACCACCACGGCCAGCACCGTGGTATCCCATCTCGCCAGCGCATCACAATTGACACTTAACTGCGCTGGCGGGGCAGCGGTTAATGGCTGAATCAGCGGGTCGAGTTCGGGGGATGGTTGATAAAGACTCCAAGTGCCGCTGATAATCAGCTCAACATGTTGCGGGCTGATGTGATCGAGCTTCAGCATTGGCGGAGAAGTGGTCATCTTTTCATCAATGATGTAGCCCATCATCCCAGGTGGTTGGACCAATGCGGCAATAGGGATCTTGAGTGGATGCATGATCCATGGTCGGAAACACGCTTTCTAAAATATGTTGAAAGCGTTTGGTCGGTGCGGAGAGAAATTTGCCGCGACGAATGACGGTGCCATAGGTGCGGGCGGGAAAATAGTCATCGAGTGGGATCGCGCCGAGGTTTTCAGTGCCATTGAGACAGACCTCGGTGACAATCGACACCCCCAGCCCCAGTTCGACATATTTTTTAATCACCTCCCAGCCGCCGGCCTCTAGGGTGACGCGATAATCGAGCTGATGCTTACGAAACACCATATCAACCTGTCGCCAAGTGCTCAGATGCCGTGGCGGCAAAATCAAACCATAATCGGCAATGTCGGCAAGGGTCACGCCCTCTTGTTGGGCGAGTGGATGCTCTGGCGGGGTGATGAGCATCGGGCGGTAGGCGACAAAGGGTCGGTAAGTGACATCATCGGGGACTTCGAGCATCGAGCCAACGGCGAGATCGACCTCATCAGCGCGCAACATCGCCAGCCCATCGCGTCCGGTGACATTGTGGATCCGCAGATTGATCTGCGAATACTGGTTGACAAAACTCTGCACTGGCTCAGGTAGGATATAAAGAATCGTCGCCTCGCCAGCAGCAATGTCGAGGTCGCCATAATCAAGCCGCCCGCTTTGGGTGACAAAGGTCTGCGGCAGCTTGTCCATGCCATCAACCAGCGGACGGGCAAGCTCATACAGCCGCTCGCCATCAGGCGTTAAGCGGATTTTTGGTCCGCGGCGCTCAAAGAGAATGGTGTCAAATTCACGCTCCAGTGCCTGAATTTGCAGCGACACCGTCGGCTGACTGAGACGAATTTTTTCCGCCGCAATGCTCACACTGCCGCACTGCGCGGCATAACAAAATGCCCGCAGTTGTTTTAAGCGATTTTGTTTGTAATGAACTGCTGATCCCGACCCCATGATTGCAATGCTCCGTTTAATCGTCGATATCATCCAAAATATGGCGTGCAACTCGACGCTGATGGGCATCGCCTTCTTCAAGCACGCGATACAGCCATTTGCGCGCTGCGACTAAATTGCCTGCTGCCCGCAGGTGATGGGCCTGACGCAGATACTCGGCAATTGAATTGGGCGGCAGTTCTTCTGCAAGATCCTCCTCAGCCTCAATGCGATCCAGCTCGGCATCCATCTCCTCTTCAGTCAACTGTTTGGGTGCCAATTCAGCGCCAATCAAGGTTTCCCCGACTGGGGCACTGCGAGCGGGCGGATCACCTTCGCCATCTTCGTGCTCTTCTTCTGCAGGCAATTGCCGTTGAAAAAAGCGCGACAACACAATCCCCAACTCAAACAGCAGCCACATCGGCAAGGCTAACAGCGTTTGCGAGATCACATCCGGCGGTGTCAACAGCATTCCAGCGACAAACACCCCGACGATCACATAGGGGCGTTTGTCTGCCAGTGCCTGTGGTGTGGTGGCACCGACTGCAACCAATAAGATGGTGGCAACTGGAATCTCAAAGGCAAGGCCAAAGGCAAAAAACAGCTTGAGCACAAATTCCAGATAAAACGCAATATCTGGCATCTGCTGCACCCCGGCGGGAGTGACAGCGGCAAAAAAGCGGAACACCAGCGGAAACACCACGACATAGGCAAACAGCATCCCCAGATAAAACAGCACAATGCTGGAAGCCAGTAGCGGGATTGCGAGACGCTTTTCGTGACGATACAGCCCCGGAGCGACAAAGGCCCAGAACTGATACAGCAGATAGGGCATAGCGACAAACACCGCTGCCACCAGCGCCAGCTTAAACGGGGTGAGGAACGGCGAGGCGACCTGGGTGGCGATCATGCTCGCGCCCTCGGGCAAATGCGCCCGAATCGGTGCAGCAACCAGGGTATAAATCTCGTTGGCGAACGGAAACAGCACCACAAAAGCCACCGCAATCGCCAAGATCATCCGCAACAGCCGCTCACGCAGCTCCATCAGATGCGAGATAAACGGCTGTTCCAGATCGTCGTCGCTCGATGGAGAGGTCGATGAATCGTTCATGGCTCAGAAGAAAGCGGCGGCGTGGCTTTAGGCGGACGCTTAGGCTTAGGCGGCTCTGGCTCCAAAATTTTGTCAAGCGGCTGATTGAGCTGCTGTTGGCGTAGGATGTCTTTTAACTCCTCGGTTTTTAGCTCACGGTCAATCTCTGCCTTGATCGACACCAGCGAACGCCGGGCGCGACCAATCCAGCGCCCACCTGTGCGCGCCAGCCGTGGCAGCCGCTCAGGACCAACCACAATCAGCGCCACCACGCCGACCACCAATAACTCAGTGGCTCCCATATCAAACATACGCTTAAGCCCCCGCAATCAGCTCGATTTAGTCGGTCTGACGCTCATTAATCGTGTTGCGTTCAGCCGTTGGCTTGACCGTCGGCGCAGCGGTAGACTCCAGCCGCGCTTGCTCGGTTTCTTCGTCTTTTTTATCCGCCTCATTGACCGCCGCACGGAAACCGCGAATCGCGCTTCCCAGATCAGTGCCTAGATTTTTCAATCGCTTGGTTCCAAACAGCACCAAAACGATGAGAAGAATGATCAATAACTGCCAAATACTAATCCCACCCATGCCCATAACAGCATCTCCAAAATCGGTCATTGTAAATTAACTTGATGCGGCATCCCAGATCAGGCATCCCGCTTGCTCAGTGCGGATGATACCGCACCTTGGCGTACTCAAGCTAAAATTGGGATTTCAGCTTTTCGCATTTCGTTGATACCGATCATCAAAGCGAACAATGTCATCTTCGCCAAGATAACTTCCTGATTGCACCTCGATGATTTCTAGCTCAATTGCGCCTGGGTTTTCCAAACGGTGACGCGCCCCAACCGGAATATAGGTCGATTGATTTTCGGTGAGCAGATACACCTGATCTTCACAGGTCACCCGTGCGGTGCCTGAGACCACAATCCAATGTTCGGCGCGATGGTGGTGCATCTGCATTGACAGCGATTCGCCAGGCTTCACCGTCAGCCGCTTGACCTGGTAGCGTTGGCCATGATCAATCGCCTGAAACGCGCCCCACGGACGATGCACCCGCTGATGGTG
>SKYD01000054.1 GCA_007128075.1 Thiorhodovibrio sp. | reverse complement strand
GAGCAGCGGCTACGACGAGAATTTGCCGCGACACCAGGTTTAAACGACTGGCGCATCGGTCGCACCCAGCGGATTGTGCGCGGCTTTTATACCTCACAAGCATTAGAAGTGGTTCCAAGGTAAGAGCATGTACGGCTATTTACGGCACTATTGGCTGCAAGTTGCGCCGCGTTATCTGCCGTTTGCTGATGTGGCGACGGCGGATCTGCCGCTGGGGCGGCTGTTGCGGCTGTCGTTGTTTCAGATCTCGGTCGGGATGGCGATGGTGCTGCTGAGTGGCACACTCAACCGCGTGATGGTGGTTGAGCTTGGGGTGCCGACTTGGCTGGTTGCTTTTATGGTCTCGCTGCCGCTGGTGTTTGCCCCCGCCCGTGCCCTGATTGGCTTTCGTTCTGATCATCACCGCTCGGCGCTGGGCTGGCGGCGGGTGCCGTATCTGTGGTTTGGCTCGCTGCTGCAGTTTGGCGGCTTTGCGATGATGCCCTTTGCCTTGCTGCTGCTTGGTGATGGCGGTCATAATGCTCCGCCGCTGGCGGGGCATGTGGGCGCGGCAATGGCCTTTCTTCTCGTCGGCGCTGGCTTGCATACCACCCAAACGGCGGGGCTGGCGCTGGCGACTGATTTAGCTCCCGAACATCTGCGCCCACGGGTGGTGGCATTGTTGTATGTCACTCTGCTGGTGGGCATGTTTGGCAGTGCCTTGATATTTGGAGTGCTGCTGACTGATTTCACCAGCAAGCAACTGATTCAGGTGATTCAAGGGGCCGCAGTGGCAACGGTGTTGTTTAACCTAGTTGCACTCTGGAAGCAGGAAGCGCGTGATCCAAGCCGCACCCGCCATGATCAGCCGCGCCCATCATTTCGTGAGTCATGGAATGAATTTATTCAAGGTGGTCGCCCAGCACGGTTATTGATTGCCGTAGGGCTTGGCACCGCCGGCTTTAGTATGCAAGATATTCTACTGGAGCCTTATGGCGGTCAGATTCTGGGGCTATCGGTGAGTGCCACCACCGTGCTGACTGCAATCTGGGCATTTGGCACCCTGGGTGCGTTTTTTGTCGCCGAGCGGCTACTCGGCGAGTTGCGCTATGATCCCTATCGGCTGTCTGCTTATGGTGCGTTGATCGGGATTGTGGCATTTACTGCGGTGATTTTATCGGCTCCACTCAATTCGGCGACCGTCTTTCGCTTTGGCACGATCCTGATCGGCTTTGGCGGCGGTTTGTTTGCGGTTGGTACCCTGACCGCTGCGATGGGGATTGCAGATAAAGGTCACAGCGGTCTGGCACTCGGTGCCTGGGGCGCGGTGCAGGCGACATCAATGGGTGTCGCGATTGCTTTAGGCGGTTTGCTGCGCGATCTAGTCACGCGCTTAGCGGCTCAGGGGGCGCTTGGCGAGGCGCTCAATGATCCCAGTGTTGGCTATGCAGCCGTGTATCATCTTGAGATTTTGTTGTTGTTCGCAACCTTGATCGCGATTGGTCCACTTGTGCAACGCATGAGTGCGCCCAATGCGCGTTCGTCATCCAAACTCGGGTTAACCGAGTTACCCTGAAACCTCACTTAAAAGTGCTACGGAGGATTTTCCATGCCATCTGGTTATATTACCCAATATATTGATGTGGCCCAGCTCACCCTATGGGCGTTCTGGTTTTTCTTTTTTGGTGTTGTCTTTTTTATCCGTCGCGAGGATAAGCGCGAAGGGTATCCGGCTGAGTCGTTACGCACTGGTGGCGTGACGAAGATGATGGAAGGCTTCCCGCCACTGCCGAAACCTAAAACTTTCACGCTGCCTCACAATGGTGGCGAAGTGGTCAAGCCAAGCCCAGATCGTCCGCAGTACGACTTCAAAGCCGAGCCAATCGCCCCATTCCCTGGTGCGCCCTTAGCTCCAGTTGGCAATCCAATGCTTGCTGGTGTTGGTCCGGGTGCCTATGCGGTGCGCTCGAACAAGCCTGACATCACCCACGCTGGTGAGACCCGCATCGTTCCAATGCGCGTTGCCAAGCATTTTAAAGTCGTTGACCGTGATCCTGATCCACGGGGTATGGATGTTGTCGGTGCTGATGGTGAGATTGGCGGCAAAATCACCGATATCTGGGTGGATCGTGCTGAGCCACAAGTGCGTTATTTGGAACTGGAAACCAAGAACAAAAAGCGCGTGCTGGTGCCGATTGGCTTGGCGAAAGTTTTAGGCAAAAAAGGTCAGGTGCGGGTGCGCTCGATTCTTGGCTCGCAGTTTGCTGATGCGCCTACGCTGGCAAATTACGACCAAATCACCCTGGCTGAAGAAGATAAAGTCTCGGCTTACTATGGCGGCGGGACACTGTATGCCACTCCAGACCGGGCGGAACCCTTTCTGTGAGTGAATTCGACTTCGAGCCGATTCGCGGCTTGCCTGAGCCTCTCCCCCCCGGGGAGGGGCTGTTGTGGCAGGGTGCCCCCCAGTGGGGGCCCTTGGCGCAGCGGGCTTTTCATGTGCGAGCGATCGGAGTGTATTTCAGTCTGCTGATTTTGCTGCGTTTTATTATCATCATCGTTGACGGCGATCCCTTAACCGTTGCCATTGGCTCAGCACTGTGGCTGTTGCTTTTGGGGCTGGCGGCGATGGTGATTTTAACCCTTTTGGCGTGGTTTTATGCGCGCTCTACGGTGTATAGCATCACTGATCGGCGCATCGTCATTCGCTTTGGTCTGGCACTGCCAATGGCGGTCAATATCCCGTTCAAAAGCATCGAAGCGGCGGATTTAATCAGCCACGACGATGGCACTGGGGATATTTTTCTTAAACTGATCAAAGACCAGAAAGTCAATTATTGGGTGATGTGGCCCAATGTGCGTCCGTGGTATTTTTTCAATGTACAGCCAATGTTGCGCGCACTTGCCGATGCCAAATCAGCGGGGGCGATTTTAGCCGCCGCGCTCCGCGCCGTCGCCAATGAAACCACAGCTTCGCATCTTGCTCGCACTGCTGACGAATCTCAAGTATCAGCAACCACTTAAACCCACCTTGCACCATCAACTAGAGGATCAACAACTTGAGTGATGACCCATTCGAGGGGCGCACCTTCCCGCGCGGGATTTTAATCGGCGCGGCGGTGATGATTGGCTTTACGATTAGTGTGGCTGCCTTTGTTCGTCTCACTGGGATTGGCAAAAGCGAGCTTGAGTTTGCTGAAGTGGTGAAGGCGCGCACCCTCTATTTTGATGATCAAGGCAGCGGCACGATCACCGTGTACACTGAAGGTCAGCCAATCGCCACCCTCGATTCGGGTGAGGATGGCTTTATCTTTGGTGTGTTGCGCGGACTGGGTCGCCATCGCAAGGTGCAATCGATTGATACCAAAACCCCCTTCGTTGTCTCCTTACGGGCGGATGGTCGCTTGCTGCTCGAAGATCCTGAAACCGGCGATCAGCTTGATCTGCGCGCCTATGGTCAGGATAACCGTGATGCCTTTGCCGCCTTGCTGAATGCGGAGATTAAATTACCCGATCCTGCCGCCGCCGTGCCGACGGATCATTAGCCAGCGGCGGTGTTTTTATCATGCTGAGCCTTGCGCTCGCGGTCAGTTATGCCCTATTTTTATGGTGGTTTAGCACCGGGCTGATTTTGTATCTGGATCGCCAAGAACGCTGGACTTACCGCTGGAGCATTCTCGGTGCCACGCTGCTGCTGCTGGCTGCTATCGCCGGGCTGATCACGCTTGGTAACCATTCGACGCGCTTAGGTGCGTATCTGAGTTTTACCTGCGGGGTGCTGATCTGGGGTTGGCTGGAGCTGACCTATTTCATGGATGTCATCACCGGTCCGCGCAAAGACCCTTGTCCGCCAAACATCAGCCGCTGGAATCGGTTTTGGCTCGGTGTGCAAACCAGCCTCTATCACGAACTAGCAATTATCGGGATTGGGCTGTTTTTGCTGATGGTGACTTGGGATCAGCCCAATCAAGTGGGGCTGTGGGCGTATATCACCCTGTGGTGGATGCGCTGGAGTGCCAAGCTCAATCTGTTCTTTGGGGTGCCCAATCTTAACGAAGACTGGCTGCCCGAGCATGTACGCTTTCTCACCAGCTATCTGTGCAAACGCCCGATGAATCTGCTGTTTCCCATCTCGATCACCGTCTCCACAGTGATCATGGTGCTGCAAGTCGCTGCGGTACTCGATTATCCTGCCAACAGTTTTGCCGCGCTGGCGTTGATGCTCAATGCCACCTTGCTTGCGCTGGCAATTTTAGAACATTGGTTTTTGGTGCTGCCGATTGCCGATGCCGCGCTCTGGCAATGGGCGATTGATGCGCCGAGCAAATTACCAACTGACATGCCATCTTTGGGTTGGCGGATGAAACCAAAACGACTAGACTAGCCTCTGGGAGTTGGCTGGGCAGTCGCTGTGGGTTCTTTGAACTCGCGGAGGAAAGTCCGGGCTCCATAGGGCAGGGTGCCAGGTAACGCCTGGGGGGCGCGAGCCTACGGAAAGTGCCACAGAAAAGACACCGCCACCTGCTTGCTGCGGGCGGTAAGGGTGAAAAGGTGCGGTAAGAGCGCACCGCGCTGCTGGCAACAGCAGTGGCAGGGTAAACCCCACCCGGAGCAAGACCAAATAGAGGAACAAGCGTTTCGCAGCATGTTGCCCGCATGTGTTCTCGGGTCGGTCGCTTGAGGTTCGTGGTGACACGGATCCCAGATGAATGATTGTCCTCGACAGAACCCGGCTTATAGGCCGACTCCCTTTTTTGAATACTCGCACACCGAACCGATAACTTTTCAAATCATGAACAAACGACCTCAAATTGTGATATCGTCGCTTGATGCCGACCGTTTAGAACAGTTGTTAGACTCCTTGCCAAGCGGGGCATTTCCTGGCAAGGCAGCTTTGGAGGCTGAGCTGGCACGCGCCGAGATTGTCGAGCCGCAGCAAATTCCCGCCACCGTGGTGACGATGAATTCAACGGTAAGATTTCGTGTCGAATCCTCGCCTGATGAGTTTACCCTGACCCTAGTCTATCCTAAGGATATGGATGCCAGCAGTCAGAAAATTTCGATTCTAGCCCCTGTTGGTAGCGCGCTGCTTGGTCTGTCAACAGGTGATGTCATCGAATGGCCAAAGCCCGGTGGCGGGGTGCTCCAGGTGCGCATCGAAGAAGTTGTGTACCAGCCCGAACGCGCCGGTGAATTTTACCGTTAGTTTTTGGTGTAATGCTATGTCTGACCCAGGTCGCTTTGTTATTGAATTGCAACAGAAAGAAAAATATCAACTAGCGGTGGAATTTGATTGGCCGCACACCCCCGCCTTAGTGCTCGACGAGCCGCCGCCTTTGGGTGAGTGTGCTGGTCCCAATGCCTCGCGCTTGTTGGCAGCAGCAGCAGCGCACTGCATGGCAGCCAGCCTGCTCTATTGTCTGTTCAAGGACGATCCACCAGCGAATTGTTTGCGCACACAGGCTGCCTGTGTGCTAGTGCGCAATGACAAGCAACGGCTACGCGTTGGTCAGCTTGAAATTACACTGATTGCTGGCGAGGCAATCACCAGCTCAAAACGCTTTGCCCGCTGCAAGGATCTGTTTGAGGATTTTTGTGTTGTCTCGGCAAGCATCCGCCAAGGCATTCCAACCTCGGTGTCAATTGTGGACGAAAACGGAACGGTGTTATACTGATTCGATTTTGTTGGTAACAAAATTGAATCAGTCGCAAGGTCAAAAAAAACTAACGACAGCGCCGCAAGGCTTGATTCATGCTTTTTGCCGAGCCAATCAGTGAAAAAACAGCGATGCGATTGGTGGGATTTTCGCGCTGCCGGATCATCAAGCGCAGTCCGCGTTGCAGTGCCTGCTGGAGTGTCGGCGAGAAATTGCGTTGCGCTTCTGCTAAGGACAAGCGTCCGGCAGTGGTGTAATAGGGTGCGTTGGTCTCAGTGATGCGCAGCGGATACCTGGTGTTGTCAATGACCATATCGAGGGTGAGGGCATGAGCTGGCTGGCGTTGAATCAGCCAGTTGGCATGATCGACAACAATGAGCTCCGGCAGCCACACCTGGTCAACCAAGCCGCAGCCAATAATTATCTCAACCTGGCCAGTGCGTGACAATGCTGAGGCGTAATCGGCGCCCTGGCGAACACGAACAACCCAGTCACCGCCTGGCACGGCGGCAAGGGGTGCAGTGCTGGCGCTCACTAAAACCAACGCCACGCCAACAGTCCGCAGGATTGATAAAAACTTCGGGTGCATTCTTAATCTCCGTGTAATAATTTCTGACAGGCTGTAGATACAGTGCAGTGGGATGTTACACTAGATTGATGCGTGCGATACCTGCGCGCCGCTTTTGTTTGGCTGCCGCCCTATGTCCCATCGAGTTTTGTTATACCTTAGTTTTTGGCTGATGCTCAGCGTCACCGCAACCGCCGCTGAGCATCACCCCATGCTCGATGCGATGACGCGCATGATGGAGGCGATGGGGATGGTCAACGCGCCAGAGCCAGCTCCCGCCGATCCAGCCGGTGATCACAACTGGCCGTGGCTGCTGCCGTTTGGTGACCCGATTCAGACCTTTTCGTTTCCGAAACCACAGGCCCAACTGCGGCTTCCCGGCAGCAAATCAGGCCATGTGCTTGATGGGCTGTGGGAGGATCGCGAGCAGGGATTGTTGATTATTCACGGCTCCCGCTTTCGAATCTGCCAGCCACGCAGTGGATCAATCGACGGCATCATCGAACAACGCGACAACCGCGTCATACTCTATAATCCTAACAATCGTCAGGCACGGTTGTATGAGTTCGCGCTCTTTGAAGGGCGACTGGTGCTGCGTGATCCCGAGGGGCAGTTGTTACTGTACCGACGATTGTGGCTCGATGAGCTGCAAAAATAACCCAAGTCCACACACCTTTTTGCATGTTCCACTCTATTTTTAGGGGCAAAACTTACCATGAGTATGGCGGATCGTGACGGTTTGATCTGGTATGACGGCGAGCTGGTGCCTTGGCGCGATGCCAAGACCCATGTGCTCACCCACACTTTACATTATGGCATGGGGGTATTTGAGGGCGTGCGCGCCTATCAAACCACACAGGGGCCGGCAATTTTTCGGCTCCATGATCACACCACACGGCTGTTTAATTCAGCACATATCCTCGGCATGAGCTGCCCTTATGATCAGGAAACGCTCAATCAAGCCCAGCGCCAGGTGGTGCGTGACAATGGCTTGCAATCGGCATATATCCGCCCGATGTTATTTTATGGCTCAGAAGGTATGGGGCTGCGTGCTGATAATCTGCGGGTACATTGCATCATTGCCGCCTGGGATTGGGGCGCCTATCTAGGTGAGGATAACATGACCCGTGGCATTCGGGTGCGGGTCTCCTCGTTTACGCGCCATCATGTCAATGTCACCATGTGTCGGGCGAAGGCCAATGGCAATTACATGAATTCAATGATGGCATTGCAAGAAGCACTGCGCGACGGCTACGATGAGGCGCTGCTGCTCGATGCCCAGGGTTATGTCATGGAAGGCAGCGGTGAAAATATTTTTCTGATGCGTGATGGCGTGCTCTATACCCCAGATCTAACCTCCGCACTCGATGGCATCACCCGGCGCACCGTGATGACGCTGGCTGCCGAAGCGGGGCTGACTGTGGTCGAAAAGCGCATCACCCGTGATGAGGTCTACATTGCGGATGAGGCGTTTTTCACTGGCACAGCGGCTGAAGTCACCCCGATTCGTGAGATCGACGGGCGGGTGATTGGCAACGGTGGACGCGGCCCGATCACCACCCAGCTTCAGCAACGCTATTTTGATTTGGTGCATGGACGGCTCGACACTCATGCCGACTGGCTCACTTTAACCTAGGGGCTGCTGCTATGGAATTACCAACCTTTTCCTCGGTGATGGCCAAGCCAGCACCACCAACTCCAATTCACATCCGCCGTCAGGATTTGCCGCTGAGTTGCCCACGCCCTGATGAAGAGGTGTGGAATATGCACCCTAGAGTGTATTTAGCACTCGATGCACAAGGCAGCGTCACCTGCCCTTATTGCGGAGCAACCTATCAGCTTGTTGATGACTAACCACATGGGGCGGCTGTTGCTTGCGCCACGCCATCCTCATGCAGTGCTTGATCCCCAGGCACTGCAACAGTGGCTTGCTACATTTGAGCTGATTGGGGCGATGCTTGACCGTGATCCGACCACGGGCATCCAATCCTTTGCCCGCGGGGCGCGGTTTTTTGATTGGATTGGGTTCACTGGCTGTGCAGTACAGCTTGGCGAGACCGACACCACCGCCGGCTGTCATCTGCGCTTATGGCCACTGTTGCCCACGCCACGGCTGGTTTATGGCCGCAATAGTCGCGCTCCATGCTGTCAACAGTGCCGCAAACGGGCGGCGACATCGCTGCAATCTTTGATCGACACGCCAGATTGCCTGGTTATCTGTTCACACTGTGGCCATCGCGCACCCGCATGGAATTGGGATTGGCGCGGCCAGGCTGGCTATGCGCGAATCTTCTGTTCAATTGAAGACATTTTCCCGGGTGAGGTCGCGCCCTTGCCGGCGTTGCTCACCCAGCTTGATCAGCACAGCGGCATTGCTTGGCATTGGTTTGTAGTGCAAGATTCAGATACATCTAAACTCTTAATTGGGTAGTGTACTGCCCCCTCGCTAAAACCTACTCTTTTCTAAGCGTCTCTGATGTTTTCTAAAGAGTCAGTGAGGGTGCAGACCGAGCAAACCACGCGAGTGGCGAGCTACGTTGGGAAGGTCACGAAATGCCACTGTGAACGCCAGCG
>SKYD01000270.1 GCA_007128075.1 Thiorhodovibrio sp. | reverse complement strand
GGGCGGTTGCGCCGTCTTGTGAATGGCGTTCTTGATCCGAACCCGATTCCTGGTTTGCCCACTGTGCTGGCGGAGGGGCAAGGCGGACTGCTCGATCTGGCGTTGCATCCTGATTTTGAAACCAATCGCTGGCTTTATATGACGCTCGCCATTGGCACCCCGACAGCCAATCGCACCGCGCTGGCTCGGGGACGCTTTGAAGACGGTCGTCTGCACGATGCTGAAATCCTATTTCGCAATGCGGACACCAAAAGCGGCGGGCAACACTTCGGCTCTCGCATTCTGTGGCTGCCTGATCAAACACTGCTGATGAGCATCGGCGACGGTGGCAATCCACCCATCGATTTCCAAGGCAACCCGATCCGCGATCAAGCACAGAGTTTGAAAACCCATTTTGGCTCAGTCGTGCGGCTGCGTGATGATGGAACCGCACCTGCTGATAATCCTTTCGTCGATCAGCCCCAAGCCCGAGCAGAGTTGTGGACGATTGGGCATCGCAACATCCAGGGATTGGCGCGTGATCCGACCACCGAGAAAATCTGGGTGAATGAGCACGGTGCTCGGGGTGGTGATGAATTGAATCTTCTGGAGCCTGGTGCCAATTATGGCTGGCCGTTGGTGACCTACAGCCGCGAATACTGGGGACCGCGCATCTCTAACGAAACGAGCCGTGAGGGCATTGCTGAACCCACGCTGGTCTGGACACCATCGATTGCGCCTAGCGGCTTGGCGATCTCAACCAGCGGTGTCTATCCGCAGTGGCAAGGCGATCTGTTTACTGGTGCGCTGCGCGCCCGCCAGATTCGCCGTGTGCGTTTGGATGGCAACCGCGTCGTCGTTGAGGAGAAGCTGACCATCGGCGAGCGGGTGCGCGATGTTCGCCAAGGGCCGGATGGCTATTTGTATGTCTTGACCGACCAAGCGGATGGGGCGCTGTTGCGCATTATTGAGCCCCGCCATCAGGCGGGGCAACGCAGTGAATAAAATTTAGGATGCTGGGCTGGGCAGCGGAGCATATTCAGGCATCTCGGGGAATGGCATCATCATCCCCGGATGCGCATGACCTCGGCGTGGATGGTTGCAGCCAGCATGATGCGGGCAATGGCTGCGCTCGTGTCCGCGATGGTGCATGTGCGGATGATGACCAAATAGGGCGCGCACCGCGTCTTGCTGCTCTTCGGTTAACGCCTCAAAAGTCTCGCGATACTGCTCAAACTGGGCGCGCATCTCTTCACGGCGTTGTTGGGCTAACTGCCACGGCGACATCTCTGGTAATTCGATGCCCTGCTCAGCAGCGCGGGCGCGTTGGTCTTCCCATTGCTGTTGACGCATTTGCATGTAATCCTCGCGGCTCATGCGGGGGCTTGGGCTGGCAGCTCGATCACCAGCTTGCCACGGTGCTTCCGGCATCTCAAAACCTAGCTCAGTGGCGCGTTGGCGCAGCTCTTCGTAACGGCGATCACGCTCCGCCAGTGCTTGCGCTCGGCGTTGTTCCATCCGCGTGCGCGCCTCATCGCCAGGATAGCTTGCAGCAGGTGCTGCCGCCTCAGAGGTCGCCGCCTCATCGCTTGCCAGTGCTGCGGACACGAAACCTAAACTTGCCACACTCAATGCGGCAGCAAAAACATAAGATTGTTTAATCATACTAAAAAATACTCCCAAATTTTAGTTCAGTGATACAGGATGCGATGACTATCTAACCACAGATGATGATTCATTGTCGAAACTTCAAGCATCCCCCAAACGATGACGACAAAGATAGCGCACCGTTGGTGCTGGCGGCTCCAAAATCGCCAGCCGCAAACCGCTGGGGCGCACCGGGCTGTTTTCTAACAACCGCGTCACCACCCGCCAGGCACGCTGGGCTAATTGGCTCTCGTCAGCGGCATGATAGAGATCAGCTAAATAATAGTGCGCTGGCCAACAATCGGGCTGGATATAAACCACTCGTTTAAAGGCAGCAGTCGCGGTCTCGGAATCGTTCTCCCATTTGGCGATCAGCCCCAACAGCATCCACCCGTCGAGCGACCACGAATCTTGTTCAACCACCTGCTGTGCCAGTGTTCTTGCTGCCGCAAACTGGCGCCGCTCCAGCAACACATAGCTTTTTAATAGCAAAGCGTGACCTGCCTGTGGGGTGCGTGCCAGCTCGGCATCAATCGCCAGCAGTGCCTCATCAAAACGCTGTTCAGCCATCAGCGTCTCTAAAGCCGGTGCGCTGGGCTGGACAGTGGGCGGCGGCGGTTGTTCTAGTGTAGGTGGTTGTTTTTGTGCAGGTGGGGGGCGGCTAGACACTGGCGGCGGTTGCGATGCGCGAACCGGCTTGGCAACTAATTGTAGAGAAGGTGCAGCAGGTGGCGGCAATGGACGATTGGCAAAATAAAACAGCCCGTTTTCTTCAATGAGCGGCAGCACGCCCAGGTCATTGCCAATAATCTCCGAGGAACCAGTGATCAGATAGCCATCGGGTTTGAGCAGCGTTGCCAGATGACGCAGGATGCGCTCGCGGATCGGGGCATCAAAATAAATCGACACATTGCGATATAAAATGACATCAAATGGGCTAAAATTCGAGGTTTGACTGAGCAGATTGAGCGGATGAAAGCTGGCATGTGGCGCCAGCCATTCCTTGATTTTGAAGCGGCCTGGCGATATTGGATCAAAAAAACGCTGGCGCCGTGCCAGGTCCATGCCGCGAAAAGAAAACTCACCAAACACCGCTGCCTGCGCTCGCTCCAGAATGTTGGTGTCGATATCGCCGCCGATGACCTCAAACCAGTCAGGGGTGCGCACATCGTACACTTCCCACAATGCCATCAACAGTGTATAGACCTCTTCTCCCGACGAACAGCCAGCACTGAGCAGCCGCACCTTTTGCGTTGACTCGCGCACTGCCAAACGCTGCGGCACCAGTGACTCAATCACCATACGCAGTTGCTCTGGCTCGCGGAAAAAATAGGTCTCATTGATGGTCAGCAGATTGATCAGCGCCTGAAATTCGTTTTGATCCTGATCGAGCCGCGCCAAATAGAGCGCTGCCGAGCTGATGTTCGTTTCGTGCATGCGCTTGTCAACTGCACTGGCGAGCTTGTTCTCGGTGCGACTGTCAAAGGACAGCCCACAGCGCTGCTGGACGAGGGTTTTGAAGGGTTCCGGATCTGCGGTGGTCATTGCAAGCAGCGGATTAGCTTCCACAATGTGCTGGCGACGGCATCAAGCGGCAGCACCTGATCAATCACTCCGGATTCAATCGCCACCCGATTCATGCCATAGACCACCGAACTGTGCTCGTCTTGCGCCAAGGTGATGCCGCCGCGCTCGTGAATTTGGCGCATCCCCCAAGCCCCGTCGCTGCTCATGCCAGTGAGAATGATCCCCACTGCACGAGGCCCGAACACATGTGCCACCGAGCCAAGCAACTGATCGCAGTTGGGGCGATAAATATCGTTTGCTGCCCGTTGTTGTAGCTGAATCCGCGCCTGTGCATCAAACACCGCATTGTATTCTGAAGGCACCAGATACACCACGCCTTGAGACAATGACTCGCCGGAGGTGACCAAGCGCACCGGCAAGGCACAATGCAGCGCCAGCCATTCAGCAAGCCCGGCGCTAAAACCCTCGGCAATATGCTGGGCAATGATGATCGGGCAAGAAAATTCTGGTGGCAGTGCCGCAAGAATCTGTAGCAATGCCTGGGGACCGCCGGTAGAGGCGGCAATTGCCACTAGATGGCGATATCCTGGTGGCGCATCCAACAGCGGCATCGGCGCAGCATGGAGGCGGTTGATCTTGGCTGGCTGTTGTGACCAACGGGTCATCACCACAATGTCGGCGAGCAAGCGCACTTTGGCGATAAATTCAGCGATGGTGTCGGTGCTATGATCGGGCTTGGCGATCACATCCAGTGCTCCCAGCCGCAATGCTTCACAGGCATTGGCAGCATCATCATAGCTACTGGCGACCAGAATCGGTACCGCTTTGGTACACATAATCTCCGCAATCGCCTCTAACCCGTGCATCACCGGCATTTCTAAATCCATGGTGACCAAGCTCGGGCGCAACGCTTGGGTCATCTCGACCGCACGACGGCCATTGCTTGCCTCGCCAACGACCTCAATGTCCGGCTCACGCTCTAAGATCGCCCGCAAAAAGCCGCGAACCAGGCTGCTATCGTCAACAATTAAAACACGAATGCTCATACTGTCGTCGAGGCAGGTGGGGTGGTTTTGGCTAAGCGTGATTCAGTATCGCCGAGCTGAAAACGCTCAAATAGGGTGCGCATGGTTGTTGACATGGTCAACAAAGTGCCGCTGATATTGGAGACGCGATGAACCGCCTGATTGGTATGCGCACTGGCATCGGCGATTTCGCGCAACGCCTGCACCACCTGGCTGCTGGCAGTTTTTTGCTGTTGGGTCGAGAGTGAGATTTTTTGGGCGGCGCTGGTGGTCTGGCCTGCCGCCTGTTCGATCTCATCGAGAATTTTTGCCGTCGATTGGCTTGCCGCCAGCCCGGCGGCAATGGTGGTAGCACTTTTTTCAGATGCCAGCACCAACCGCCCGATGACATCCTGAATATTCTGCATCTTCCCCTCAATCTCGCGGGTTGATTCCGAAACGCTATCAGCAAGGCGGCGAATCTCAGCCGC
Source organism: Thiorhodovibrio sp. (assembly GCA_007128075.1). GTDB lineage: Bacteria > Pseudomonadota > Gammaproteobacteria > Chromatiales > Chromatiaceae > Thiorhodovibrio_B. The sequence goes on along the minus strand of SKYD01000270.1, from coordinate 4,163 downwards.
GACCACCGAGAAGCGTTTGCCCGATTCCCCGGCGCTCGATGCCTCCAGCGCGGCATTAAAGGCAATGAGCTTGGTTTGATCGACCACCGCATCAATCAAATTCATAAACTGACTGATCTCTTTGGAGCGTGTCCCCAGGGCAACAATCTCCGCCAGATTTTTTTGATTGTCGGAGTCGATCTCGTTCATGCGTCCCAACAACTGCTGCATCGCCTCGGTGCCCGCATGGCTGCTGTCAAGTGTGCGCCGCGCCACTTCGACAACCGATTGTGAATGATCAGCAATCTGAGTTGAAGAGGCGGATAGTTCCTCCATGGTGGAGGTAATCTCCGCCACCGACGAGGCCATCTGTTCGATGGCGGTGGCGATGGATTGATTGGCATGGTCGCGTGCCAAGCCGGAGCGCACCATCACCCCGGCGGTATCAGCCAATTGCTTGGCTGACTGCTCAAGCTCGGCAGCATGGGTGTCCATTTCGCTCAACATCCCCGCTAGATTGTGTTTCATGGTGTCCATTGCCATGAGCACACTATGGTCGTCATTGTGTTGGCGGACAATCGGTGCGCCGAGATTGCCATCGGCGATGGTCTCAACAACAGAACGAACATAGGCCGGCTCGCCGCCGAGCTGGCGCTGTAGCCAATGGTAGAGCAGCCACATCACCAACAGTCCGCCAATCATGGTGACCAATATCACGATGATGATCTGCCCATAGGCTTGCTGGCTGCGATGTTGCGCGGCGGCCACCTCATTGGCGGTTCGGGTATCCAGCAACACAAAAAAATCATCCAGCGGCCGCATAATCTCGGCTTTGAACGCATGATAGTCCGCATCGTGCATGAGCTGGCGTGCCAATTCAAAATCTGGCTCACCTTGAACTGTGAATTGTCCTTGCGCATCCTGAAATAACCCCTTAACAGCGTGCATCGCCACCTCTTCACGGTGAACCAGCGCATCCGAGTTGGCCTGCGCCTCGGCGAGCTTGGCAAATTCAGCATCGCTAAACCCCGCTTGGCGCATCAGCTCAGTCAGCGCAATGGTCTCGCCATCAGGGCGCGGCTGCAAATCGCCAGCAGCGACAAAATCCCAGTAAATGCGCTCATAATGCAGCGGGCGCGGTGCCTCGCCGTTGCGAATCGCCAACACGGCATGAAACTGACGCTCAAATTCAGGATCGCCAGTGACCACATAGGTGCGCGCCATCCGCGTGAGATCATCCGAGCTTTGGCGCAATTCATTCGCCAGCAGAAAGGATTGATAGCGTTGTTCATAGACCGCCGCCATGTCGTGATGGGCACGATAGGCATTCAGTAAGATCATCACAACCGCCAATCCCAGCAGCACGGCTGCCAGGGATAGCAAGGCAAATAAGTGTTTAACCGATAAATTTTTGATCATGACGCACCTGCTTCTGTCAGGACTGCTTGCACTGGTCGATATGAGCGTCGATGTTCAGGACAGGGTCCGAAACGCCGCAAGGCAGCCAAATGCTGTGGCGTAGGATAGCCCTTGTGACGCGCAAATCCATAGTCAGGATAACGCGCATCGAGTTCACACAGAATACGATCACGCGCCACCTTGGCTATAATCGAGGCCGCACTGATCAGCGGAACTGTCAGATCGCCGCGCACAATCCCTTCGGCAGGACAGGGCAGCTCCGCTGGACAATGGGTGCCATCAATCAGCGCCCGCTCTGGCAATGGCTGCAACGCCCAGAGTGCTTGCCGCATGGCGTGCAATGAGGCCTGAAAAATATTCATGTCGTCGATCTCGCTGGCGCTGACCACTGCCACCGCAAATGCCCGCGCTCGGTGCTGAATCAGCGGCGCTAAGCGTTCACGCATCGCTGCACTGAGTTTTTTGGAATCGCGGATGCCGGCTGGCATCGCTTGCGGGTCGAGAATCACCGCAGCGGCGACCACGGGCCCTGCCAATGGACCGCGCCCCGCCTCATCAACCCCTGCCACCAGCTCAATCACCCGGACACCTGATGAGGCTCGGATCGGTGATGGCCGATGGACTGATGCAACACCAGATTGAGCATCCGCAAGGTCGCGCCAATCGCCGCAAACACCTGATTGGCGTGAACGCCGCGAGTTTTAAAGACGCGCTCCTGATGTTCCCAGGTGATGGTGCATTCGGTGAGCGCGTCGCTGCGCCCACCCTTGGGAATTCTGACCTCATAATCAGCAAGCCGTGCCAAATGCAGCCCGTGGCGTTTAACGATCTTCGCCAGAGCATTGTTAAACGCATCAAAGCCACCATTGCCGCTGCCGCTGGCGGTCATCACCTCCTCGCCGATCCGCATTTTTAGACTGGCAGTGGATTCCAGACCGAGGCTGCTGGAAATATTACAGGCGAGCAATTCAGCGTGGGTATAGTCGCGACTCTCCAACACCTCGGCAATGATAAATGGCAAATCTTCAGTGGTAATGATCTTTTTTGAATCACCAAGCTCAATAATCCGCGCCAGCACCTTGCGTTGATTGTCTTCCGAAAGCTGGATATTCAGCCGTTCGAGATTTTTTGCCAGTGATGCCTTGCCGCTGAGTTTGCCCAGTGCATAGGTGCGATCACGGCTAAAGCGCTCTGGCGAGAGCTTGGTGTGATACAGCAGTCCTTTTTTATCCCCATCGGCATGAATGCCAGCGGTTTGGGTGAACACATCAGCACCAATAATTGGGGCATTGTCGGCAATCCGTTTGCCAGCAAAATACTGCACCAGCTCGCTGGCACGCACCAAATGGGATTCATCAATCGTCAGTTGATAACCCAATTGATCGCGCAGATTGACCACCACTTCCGCCAGCGAGGCATTGCCGGCACGCTCGCCCAAACAGTTGACGGTGCAATGCACCGCCGCCGCACCAGCCCGCGCTGCTGCCAACACATTGGCGGTTGCCAATCCATAGTCGTTGTGTGGGTGAAAATCAAACTGACAATTGGGGAAGCGGCTGCGCATGTCGCTGATCGCGGCATAGACAGTCTCTGGTGTCATCACCCCCAGCGTATCTGGCAGCATGAAATGCTCGATGCCGGAGTCCTGAAGCTGTTCCATCAAGCCAAAAACATACGCCGGACTGTCCGCATAGCCGTTTGACCAATCTTCTAAATACAGATTGACCACCAAACCTTGGCTGCGGGCAAGCTGGACATTGGCCTCGATATCCTCGACATGCGATTCCAGGCATTTGCCCAATTGCAACCGACAATGCTTTTCGCTGCCCTTTGCCAACAGATTGATGACCTGTCCGCCCGCCTGACGAATCCAGTCGATGCTGGTGCCAAAATCGACAAAACCCAGCACTTCAATGCGTGAATCCAGCCCTTGCTCGCGTGCCCATTCAATCAGCCCGGCGACGGCGGCTTGCTCGCCTTCCGAGACCCGCGCTGAAGCAACTTCAATGCGATCCACACGCACCGCTTCGAGCAAAATTTTGGCGATATTGATTTTTTCATCACCTGAGAACGACACCCCTTGGGTTTGCTCACCATCACGCAGAGTGGTATCTAAAATTTGAATCGAGGAACAATCAGTCATGATGGTCTACAGTGCAATGATTTTCTAGCAACATCATGTTGCATGATGATTTCCTAATGTGGAAATGAGATGAGCGCGGACGGCATCCACCTCGGCAGCAAGATCAATACAGCGCGTGGGCATATCTAACAACCCTGCAAGACTCGGCGGCGCGGGCGCTGGTTGGCCAATGGCTTCAATCACCGCTTCGTTGAATTTCGCCGGATGCGCTGTTGCCAAACAGATCGCCTCTGGCCAATCAGTCGCCGCCCGCACCCCAACCGCGCTATGTGGACAGAGCACATAGCCGCTGGCATGGTATGTATCACGCATCTGCTCCAAGGTCTCGGCATCAGAGACCGCACGCGCTGTGAAATCGGTTTGCACCTGATGCTGTTGTTCTGGGGTGATGGTTAGCTCGCCGCTGTGCTGCATCGCTGCCATCTGGCTGGCGACTGTCGCAGGATTTTCTGCAAACAGATAATACAGATAGCGTTCAAAATTAGAGGCAAGCTGAATGTCCATTGCTGGACTCAGGGTGTGATAGACCTCGCTGCCGCGATAGACCCCGGTGTTGACAAAACGGGTTAGAATATCATTGCGATTGGTGGCGATGATCAGCCGCTCAATCGGTAGCCCCATG
>SKYD01000158.1 GCA_007128075.1 Thiorhodovibrio sp. | reverse complement strand
TGAGAATCGGCACCCGCGCCGAGTCCAGCCCAATCCCCATCATCGGCCCGCCAGCGATGAGCTTTGCCAATGGCAGCCGATAGCCGCCGCTGGCCTCAACCAGCTCACTGGCAAGGGTGCCGACCCGCGTCCGATAATTCTGTGGCTGGGCAATGCCGCGCCCGCTGATAGTGACCAGACGCTCGATCAATGGCCGCCCCCGCAACACTGCATCAGCCACCGCCGCTGCGGTGCCGACATTTTGGCAAACAATGCCGATCTGCGCTGGGATGCCATGCGAGGGGACTTCTTGACCGGTGAGAATTTTAATCAATTGCTTCTCGCCACCGCTGGGATAGCGCGTGGGAATCACCACCACCTCAATGCTCGGATCAGGGTCGCTGGCGAGCGCCTGCCGCAAGCTCTCCGCTGCCTCGGGTTTGTTGTCCTCAATGCCGATGAGCACCTGCTGTGCGCCAGTGAGATGGCGCATGATCCGCGCTCCGGCGAGAACATCAGCGGCGCGTTCGCGCATCAGCCAATCGTCACAGGTGATGTACGGCTCGCACTCCACGCCGTTGAGAATCAGCGTCGAAATCGGTTGATCTGCGCCCGGGTTGAGCTTGACATTGGTTGGAAATGACGCACCGCCCATGCCGACAATCCCCGCCTCGCGGATGCGGGTGCGCAGTTGATCGGCGGTGCAGGCAGTGAAATCGGTGAGCGGCTCGGGCAGCTCGCCCCAGGTGTCTTCACCATCGGTGTCGATGACAATGCACAGCCCGGGCATCCCTGACGGGTGCGGAATCGGATGCGGCTCAATCGCTCGCACCACACCTGAGCTAGAGGCATGAACCGGTGCGCTGATATAGCCCTGTGCCTGACCAATACACTGCCCCTTGAGCACCCGCTCACCGACCTGAACGCAGGGCTGCGCGGGTGCGCCGATGTGCTGTTGCAGCGGGATGATTAACTGCGCAGGCAGCGGCGCATCAAGCGGCGCGGTTTGATTGGACAGCGTTTTTTCTTCCGGCGGATGAATGCCGCCGTGAAATGTCCAAAGCTTACGGGTCGAGGCAGTGGTTTGAATAGACATAGTTAAAAAGTCAGATTAGGCCGCTTGGCGGTGATCGTGATCGCTATTTGCCGCCGTTGGATAGGGCCATTTCCAGGTCGCCAGCGTCTCGCGCATTGGTTCCATGCGGATGCAGTCCACCGGGCAGGTGGGAAGGCACAGCTCACAGCCGGTGCATTCTGCGGCGAGGATGCCATGAATAAATTTTGGCGCACCGACAATGGCATCGACCGGGCAGGATTGAATACATTTGGTGCAACCGATGCACAGCGTTTCAGCAATCACTGCGACTGATTTCGGCTTAGGCGCGGCATCCTCGCCCAGCGCAACAGGTTCGCGCCCAAGCAGCTCGGCAAGTCCGAGCATGGTCGCCTGACCGCCAGGGGAGCAGAGATTGATTTCTGCCTCGCCCTTGGCAACAGCATCGGCATAGGGACGACAGCCCGGATAGCCGCACTGTCCGCATTGGGTTTGCGGCATCAACGCCTCTGCCTGATCAGCAATCGGATCACCCTCGATATGAAAGCGAATCGCTGAATAGCCTAATAACAGCCCAAAAAACGCCGCAAGTGCCGCAATCGCAACAATGGCCAGCAACATCAGTCAACCCTCAATCTAATTAGAAACCAGCCCCGCAAAGCCCATAAACGCCAGCGACATCAGCCCAGCAGTGACCATTGCAATCGCGCTGCCCTGAAAGGGCGCGGGGACATCCGCCACTGCCACCCGCTCACGAATCGCGGCAAACAGTGCCAGCGCCAACGAGAAGCCCGCCGCCGCCCCGAAGCCATAGAGTGCCGATTCAAGAAAGGTGTGCTGTTCTTGGAGATTAAGCAGCGCCAGCCCCAGCACCGCGCAGTTGGTGGTGATCAAGGGCAGAAAGATGCCCAACACCTGATAGAGCATCGGGCTGGTCTTGTGCATCACCGTTTCGGTGAACTGCACCGTGGCGGCAATCACCAAAATAAAGGCGATGGTGCGCAGATACTCGATATTGAGCGGCACCAAAATGTATTGATTGACCAGCCACGAGCTAACGGCAGTGAGCGTCAAGACAAAGGTTGTCGCCAACCCCATGCCGATGGCGGTCTCAAGCTTCTTGGAGACCCCCATAAAGGGGCATAAACCCAGAAACTTGACCAACACAAAATTGTTGACCAGCACCGTGCTGACCAAAATTAACGCATATTCAGACATGAGGTGACCAACAACAGCGGCGTGAACAATGCGACGATCACGAAGTCAAATTCCGTTGATCAGTCGCTTGAAACCGATTAGTTTAATGCCAGCGTGGGGCGAGGGCAACCGCCCCTAGCCCCTACAATTGTCTATCTTTAGCATTAAATCACCTTGGAAAAGCCAATCGGCCCGCTTTTCGCCTCCAGATAGGCATCAAATGCCATGCAGATGTTGCGAATCAGCAGCCGCCCGCTAGGCAATACCCGAATCCCCTGCGCATCGATAGTCAACAGCCCGTCGCCCTGCATCTGTTCGAGTTTGGCAAGACTGGTGGCGAAATAATCCTTAAAGACCAGCCCCCAGGCGCGCTCGATGTCGGCAAAATCGAGCTTAAAATGACAGATCAGCCGCGTGATGGTGTCGCGGCGGATCTCATCATCGCGGTTGAGTTCGATGCCGCGAAACACTGCCAGATGACCGGCATCAATCGCGGCATTGTATTCCTCTAGCTCGCGCAGATTCTGGCTATAGGTATTGGCAACCTTGCCCACCGAGGTCACACCCAGACCAATTAGATCGCAGTCGGCATGGGTCGAGTAGCCCTGAAAATTACGATACAGCGTGCCGTCGCGCTGCGCCCGTGCCAGCTCATCTTCAGGCTGGGCAAAGTGATCCATACCAATGTATAGCCAACCCGCCGCCGTCAGCCGCTCAATGGTCATCTGCAAAATATCGAGCTTGACCTGGGGCAGCGGCAGATCGGTTTCATCAATGCGCCGTTGTGGGCTAAAGCGAGCCGGCAGATGGGCATAGTTAAACACCGAAATCCGCTCCGGCGCGGCAGCGATGACCTTTTCTAGGGTGCGCGAAAATTCTTCGACGGTTTGAAACGGCAGCCCATAAATTAGATCAATGCTGATCGAGCGAAAGCCCTCAGTGCGTGCTGCTTCCAGCACCGCCATGGTCTCATCCTCGCTTTGCACACGATTGACGGCCTTTTGCACCCGCGCATCAAAATCCTGCACGCCCAAGCTCATGCGATTAAAGCCAAGCTCGCGCAACAGCTTGATGGTATCCACCGTCGCCTCACGCGGGTCAATCTCAATTGAATACTCACCGCTGTCATCATCCAACAGGGTAAAATGACGGCGGGTGTCGTGCATCAACTGACGCATCTGATCGTGGCTAATGAAGGTTGGCGTGCCGCCACCCCAGTGCAATTGCTCAACCACGCGGCTGCGATCAAACAACGCCGCTTGCATCGCCATCTCGCGCTCCAGCCGCTCCAGGTAAGGCTGGGCGAGACTGCGATCCTTGGTCGCCAGCTTGTTGCAGGCACAATAGAAACACACAGTGTCGCAAAATGGGATATGAAAATACAGCGACAAGGGCCGCCCGCTGGCATTGCTGCGCTCACAGGTCGCCCGATACGCCGCCTCGTCGAACTTTGGATCAAACTCGACCGCAGTGGGGTAAGATGTATAGCGCGGTCCGCTTTGGTCATAACGCTTAATCAGCGCCAGATCAAACACCGTGCGCTGGTCAGAGGGTGCAGAAGCCGATGGTTGGGTAAGCATGAAGTACCTCAAGTGAATGATCGAATATCGTCGGGGCGGTTCGCGAACCGCCCCGACTGATGATCGTGATGAAAATCGTGGCTGAATTTTTATCAGCAATCGTGTCGTAAACGATGGGTGCTATAGCGTCGGCTGCGTCCGTGCTGTGCCACCCAAGCCAGCACGAGCGTAAAGCCTAGCACTCCGCCAGCCAGGCTCCACAGTTCATTGCTGCCGAGTCCCAAACGCGGAAACAGCCACGCCCCAATCATTGCTCCGACCAAGAGACCGAGCAATGGCAACAGATAGGCGATCACTGCGGCTTTGAGCAGCTCGTCATCGGCAATTCCAAGCAAGACTTTATCGCCAGGTTGGGCATTGATGGCATTGGGCAGCCGTAGCCGCAGCGGGCGGCGACCAAGCACGCGATCAAGCAGCGAGACCCCGCAGCCGGTTTGCGCCGAGCAGCCTGAGCAGCCGGTTTGGCGTTGTGCCTCAATTTCAACCCAATCCGCATCAGCGGCAATCACTCGCGCTGGTTGTTCAATCATTGTGTTGTACACCATTAAGTAAATGCATCACAGTCACCGCTGGCACCTCGCCAACCACTGTGACCTGATGGGCATCGATTTGTCGCCCAGCGGCATGAATCGCCCCCAAGCGGGTGGCACCTTGCAGGCCGAATTCTTGCACTGGCTCGATATACACTGAAACCGAGGCCAGGCCGTCACCAAATAAAAAATGCTCAATCCCCTGTGCGGTGCGTTGATAGCGATGGTGACGAAACCCCGGCGGCAGGGTGGTCACTGTCCAGGTGGTGGCGGTTGGCGGCTCGGCTGCAACTGGGGTGGTTGCTGAGGGTGCGGCGATAGGGGTGGTCACCAGCGGCTGAACCTGAAGCTCAGTAAACATCAACTGCTCCAGCGGCTCAGCATCTTGATTTAGCAGCTCAATCTGTAGCGGCAAGGCTGTCTCATCATCAATCGACACCCGATAGCCATAACGGAACTCATCTCGTGGCTGAATGCTGATCAGCTCCACCTCACGACCGGCAACCCGCGAGCTGCCCTTGGCCTGAATCTGATAATGACGCTCCAGAGCTGACCAATCTGCCCCAGTTGCGGAGCGGCGCAGATTTGCAGCAGGTGCTCGATCCACCAAAATCGGGCGTTGTTGGCCAGGCAGCAGACAGGCGATTCCACGTTCACTGCGGGCCAAGGTGCGCAACGGCCCGTTAAGCGTCAGCAAACTCGCCCGCGATTCACCGTTTTCGATGCGATGTGCAATCCGCAATGCCGAGAGTTGATGGTCGCGCAGATGAACCAGAGTGCCTTCATATTCACGGGTTCTCAACGCTTGCCCCATGCGCTCGAGCTGGCTGAGTGGATCGCCCAGTGCCGCACCTGCATCCAGCAGCAATGTGACACCGCAAGCAAACGCTATAGTTTCAACGATCAGGCGATCACTGGCCATCATAGCCAACCAGGGTTGCATAGGGGATATGCCCCTGAAATCCACTAAACGAAGCACTTTCCTGATGTCCGAGCACAAACCAGTGGAGCTTGGATTCAAGTGCTGGCTCATTCAGTGGCCAAGCATCAACAGTATCAAGTGCTGGGGGCTGTTCCGTTGCCAGCGCCAGCATCCTATCCGGGTGCGTTAGCGATTGCTGGTTAAGCAGCCCGTCAACTGCCGGGTGCCACACCATCACTCCAAGCAGCATCACACTCGCCATTGCTGCACCTGCCAGCGGCATCCAATGCTCAAACCAGGGAATGAACCAACGCCGAGGTGGTGGCAAAGTGCTAATTAGCGGCTCAGTTGCCAAGCGGGCGGCGACGCTCTGGGCTAACAAACGATAATCGGGTGACACTGGCTCGCCACGAATCACGCCGCCGATGAGATGATAGCGTTCCCAGCGCGCCTCCAATTCTGGATTGTTCAGCAGTTGATCGAGTGTGGCAGCGGTTTCTGCAGCCGTGGTTTCCTGATCAAGAACCGCCGAGAGGCGTTGATGTGGTTCGTGTTGCATGGGATATGAACCTACATTTTACGATTGCAAAAGCGGTTGTAAGCGGTTGTCAATCGCCTCGCGTGCTCGAAAAATTCGTGAGCGCACGGTGCCAATTGGACAGTCCATTGTGGTGGCGATTTCTTGGTAGCTCATGCCTTCCAGCTCGCGGAGTATGATCGCGGTACGCAGATCCTCGGGTAAGGCATCGAGAGCGGCTTGGACGGTCTCGGCAATCTCATTGGTGAGCAATTCACGCTCTGGAGTGGCGGTTTCGCGCAGGCGACCGCCATGATCGAGCTGTTCGGCGACCTCGGCATTGATGTCATCGCGAGGTGGGCGGCGACCCTGTGCCACCAGATGATTTTTAGCGGTGTTAATTGCAATTCGATAAATCCAGGTATAGAACGCGCTCTCGCCACGAAAACCAGGCAAGGCACGGTATGCCTTAATAAATGCCTCTTGCGTGACATCAAAGACCTCACTGCTGTCACGCAAATAGCGCCCAATCAGCCCTGCAACGCGCTGCTGGTATTTGAGCACCAGCACATCGAACGCACGGCGATCTCCTTGTTGTGCCCGAACGACCAGCGCATGATCGACCTTACGCTCGGACATTGGCTCCGCCTCGGCCTATCTTCATCCCTGTCTTGTTGCCTCGTATTGACACGGGTTTGGTGATGAAAGTTCGCACCGCAACAGCGCGATCTTTTTAGATTGTTCGCGCCGCGCAGGTTTTGGTGCGTTGCACGAACATTTCAGCTACTATTCTCGCACGAAAACGAGGCCAACTGTGAGTTTTGTCGGCGCATCTGCTCGCTGGCATGTTTGATTTTTAGGAGAATTTTATTTATGAGCATTCATCAAGCCCCCATGCCGCTGGCGCAAAGTGCCTTCTCGCAGCTTTTAATTATCGATGCCCAAGAGCGGCTCGCTGCCGCGATGCCCCAAGATGAGCTGGTACAAGCCCAGTCCAATATCCATCGCCTGATCCGCGCTGCAAAAACCCTAGAGATTCCGGTTATCGTGACTGAGCACAATCCCCGTGGTCTTGGTAAAACCATTGCCAGCATTCGCGAGCAGTTGCCCGACACTGTGGTTGCCACCGAAAAAACCTGTTTTTCATGCTGCACCGCAGCGGGTTTTGAGCGCGGCATCACCAGCAACCCCGAGCGCAAACAGGTGATCTTGGTTGGCATGGAAGCGCATATCTGCATCGTGCAAACCGCCTCTGGTCTACAACGCTGGGGCTACCAGGTGTTTGTAGTTGCCGATGCGATCCTTTCGCGGCACCCGCATCACCGCGACAACGCGCTGGAGCGCATGCGTCACAGCGGAATTCAGATCACCAATACCGAATCGGTCGGCTTTGAATGGCTGGCGGACTCAACCCATGCTAAGTTCCGTGAAGTATGGAGTCTTTTTAAGTAATGCAGCTCCCCAACGCCACCACCCAGTGCTTTGCCGATGCCCAGCAATTGGCAGCCGCCGCCACAGAGTGGATTATTGAACAGGCAAATGCCGCGCTGACTGCTCGTGGTGTATTTCGGCTGGTGCTGGCAGGTGGCACCACGCCAGCGGCGATCTATCGGCAACTGGGGGCACTCGATCAGGATTGGCGCGGCTGGCAGTTTTATTTTGGTGATGAACGGTGTTTGCCGGTCGCTGATCCTGAGCGCAATAGCCAACTGGCGGCAACCACCTGGTTTGAGCCAGCGGGGATTGATCATCGTCAAATAGTTGCCATCCCTGCCGAATGCGGACCAGTTGAGGCAGCGCGCCGCTATGCGCAGCTCATTCAGACTGCGCTGCCGTTTGATCTGGTGCTCTTGGGGATGGGCGAGGATGGCCATACCGCCAGTTTGTTTCCTGATGGCTGTGCCTTCACTGAGCAGCAATTGACACTGGCAGTCACCAACGCCCCCAAGCCACCACCGCAGCGGGTATCGCTCACCCCGACGGCCCTGGCTGCCAGTCGACAGCGGTTGCTGTTGGTCACGGGTGAGAGCAAACGCCGCGCCCTGCACGCTTGGCAGCAGGGCGTGGCTCTGCCGATTGCAGAGGTGGCAAAGCATGGATCGCTCAATGTTTTTGTTGATCAGGTCGCGACATGAAATCCTTGATCTATTTTCTGCTACTCGTTACTGCTTTTTGGGGCACTGCGCAAAGCGCGTCATCTAATACGATATGTCGCGTCACCAATGTTGCTGATGGAGACACAATTCGCGCTGAATGTCGCGGCAAACAAGTACGGATTCGTCTTTATTGCATCGACGCACCCGAAAGCAGTCAGCGACCTTGGGGCGACCGGAGCACCGCGCATCTGCGTCGCATCACCCCGCGAACCATCCGTCTAAAACAACACAATACTGATCGTTACGGACGAGTGATCGGTGAGATTTTCAATGTCAACACCAGTATCAATCTGGCTATGATCGAGGCTGGTCAAGCTGCTGTGTATCGGCAATATTGCTCAGAATCTCGCTATTTCGCCGCCGAACGGCGTGCGCAGAAGGCTCGCCTTGGTATTTGGTTTCAACCCGGCGACCATCAACGCCCTTGGGAACACCGCCGTCGGCGTAGGTGAAAAATTGTGTAGCAGTTGGCGAGCCTGTGCTTAAAATTGCTTGACTTGAATATCCAGCGTCTGGATGCGATAGGCAATCTGGCGCGGGGTCATGCCTAACAGCCGTGCTGCTTTTGCCTGCACCCAGCCGGCTTGTTCGAGGGCGGCAATCACCCGCTCGCGCTCATCAATCTCGGGGTCTTGCAGGTCGATATTGCTCGTGCTCGTTGGCAGCGGTGCCTGTTGGATATTCAGCCCGGTAAGATCAATCACCTGGCGGTCAATCACCCCATCGTGGCTCATCACCGCCGCCCGCTCCATGCAGTTTTCTAGCTCACGCACATTGCCCGGCCAATCGTAGTGCATCAGCGCACTCAGTGCGGAATCAGTGATGGTCAGCTCGCGCCCTTGGTTTTTGGCGATTTTGGCGATTAAAAACCGTGCTAAATCAGGCACATC
>SKYD01000184.1 GCA_007128075.1 Thiorhodovibrio sp. | reverse complement strand
TGCAATCGCTGTGCCTGTTCTCGCCGTCCAGTGCTGTGTTGATGGGCACGCATGTGAATATCAGCATAGAGCCGCTCGCACAATCGCTCATCAGCCTGTGCATGGGTCATCAATCCCCACAATGCCGCTGCCAGATCGCCTTCTGCCAGTGCCTGCTCCCAATACTGATGTAATTCCTCGGGCGTGTTGAGCTTGGCAACGCGGCGCAAGCCCAGGGCATAGTCTTTATCAAGTCGTTTGTGTATCAGCACCGAGAGCGGGTTGCGCTGTTTGGCATTATTGACAATTCGTGAGTGCAACTCATAATCAGTCAACGGTGCTTCATCACTGAGAAAACGCGCCGTGAGCTGGCGTAATTGATTGATTTCCAAACAGGTGCCGATGATCGGGCAGTGATAATGTGAATTAAGCTCCCAGAGCTTGCGCCGCCGCTTGGGCTGCTCAACTGGCGCGGGCGGGACGCAGATCAGATCATTGTTGGTGATCAATGGGGCGGATGCGAACAGCCCGTTGGGGGCTTGGCGTGCTAAAACCTGAGCAACTGAACGCTGAAGATGACCGCTGATATCGTGTGACATGACATTTCTCCCAATTGAAAACAAATAAGAACTATTTTTATTTATGATAACTGGATATCGGAAGTTGTCAAGTGGCAAAGGTGTGTTATCAGTTGATCAGCGTTTGCGGTGCGGTCAATCCGACCCAGCAAGCAGCGCAGCAGAAGATGGGGTGGCAGCGTGATGAATTATTGTTTTCGGGTAGCACTGCATGATACCGATGCCGCGGGGGTGATGTTTTTCGCCCATCTGTTGCGTCATGCTCACGATGCTTATGAGCACTGGCTGGCAAATCTTGGGGTTGATTTGTGTCAGCTCATCGCCGCTGGAGTGGCACTGCCAATTGTCCACGCCAGTGCCGACTATCTTGCCCCGCTGCGCCATGGTGATGCTGTGGAGGTGGCGGTGTCTTTGGCGGATCTGAGTCAGCGGCGGTTTCGGTTGGAATACAAATTTTATTCAGCGTCACAACAGCTATTGGCGCGAGCGCAAACGGTGCATGTTGCAATTGATCCTCAGCAGCACCGCGCCTGCCCGCTGCCTGAAACACTCCAGCACATATTTGCTGAGCTTCAGGCCTCTGCCGCCAATTCGCGCAGTGTGCGCTGATCGCGCTTGCCTGAAGCCAGCACGGGCATGGCTGTCAGTTGCAAACAAGGCCGTGGACGCTGACTGTTTGGCAGATGCGCACGACACCAAGCATCTAGCCGGGCTGGCGTTGTGGTGCCGACATAAAAGACCACCAACCGATGCCCCCAGATTGGCTCTGGTAGCGCAACCACCGCACAATCAACCACACCTGGGGCGTGACGCAGTCGCGCCTCAATCGCGCTCGGCTGGACATTGATCCCAGCGATCACCACCTGTTCATCGCCACGGCCCGCCAGCATCAATGCCTGCGCACTGTCTTGACACGCCAAGTCGTCTGTTGTCAACCAGCCATCACAAAGTCCCGCACCCGGGATGCGACCAGGATGGGCATAGCCCGCCATCAGCAATGCCCCGCGCAGTCGCAGCGTGGCTGGTGGCTGAGGACAGGTTGGACAATCAAGCGCGATCTCGGGCAGCGGCTGAAGCCTGGGCGGTGCTGTTGGATCGGTCAGCCGCTGACTGGCAAGCAGCGCAAAGGTCTCGGTCATGCCGTAACTCAGCGTGATCGGCCAGCCCGCTGCGAGGGCGCGTTGTGCAAGCGTGGCATCCAATGCCTGCCCACCAACCACCACCACGCGCAACGCCAGTGGCGGCGGTGCATCTAAATCTAATAAGCGTGCCAGCATCGGCGGCACCAGCGACAGATGCGTCACAGCGTGCTGTGTTAAATCCGCCAGCACTCGGGCTGCATCAAAGCGCGGATGCACCACCACGCTGGCCTTGGCTTCGGCACAGCGACACAAAATCGCCAGTCCACCAACATGCTGCAACGGCAGACAACACAGCCAACAATCTCCAGCTTGGAGGTCAAGCCGTGCATTGACGGCGCAGCAAGCGTGTTTGAGCTGTGGCTGGCTGATCAACGCCACCTTGGGGGCATCGCTGCTGCCACTGGTCGCCAACGCCAACTGTACTGGCGATGCCCAGCGCAGTGGTGCGGCGCGGTGTGCGGTGCGAATCAGAGTGCCCGTAGGCTGCCACAGCCATTCAGCCGCCGTGGTTGCCAGCAGGTGCTGTTGTTCAGCCGCCGTGAGCGTTGGCGCCAGCGGCAACAGCACCGCCTCGATCAACGCCAACGCCTGGCGCCTGCGCTCCAACTGGGCATCATCGGCAATCGCAACACAGCCAACGATATGGCCTGGCCGCACTCCAACCTGATGCAACCAAGCAGCCAAGCCGTTGGCCTGGTCAGCTAGGTGATGCCAAGACACACACTCTTCATTGGTGCGTAATCCCGCTGTCGTTGTGTTCACAAATAGAAATGTTTGACCTGATAGTGAGTGTAAACTTTTCGTTTCTGATGCGCAATCCATCGCAATGCCACCGCTTATGATATAGTACGCTAAATTTTGCCGCAGCTCTTGTGGCGACTGCTTCATTTAACTCATTGAGGATATTAAAATTATGAGCTTTTTTATTGCTGATGCGATGGCGCAAACTGGTGCAGGCGCTGGTTCTGGTGGGCTGTTGAGTCTGCTGTTTCCGATTGGTCTGATCGTTATTCTCTACTTTTTTATGATCCGCCCACAGATGAAACGCCAAAAGGAACATCGGGCGTTGATCGAGCGGCTGGCGAAGGGTGATGAGGTGATTACTATCGGTGGGGTGGCAGGTCGTGTTGTCAATCTTGGCGATAATTTTATCGAGCTAGAGGTTGCCGATGGGGTCACGATTAAGATGCGTCGTCCTGCTGTGGAGGCGGTGTTGCCCAAAGGCTCGCTCAAAGACCTTTAATCGCTATACATATTCCTCATCGCGCCCATCATCACTGTGTTTTGAGTTATGATCAATCAGTATCCACTGTGGAAAAACCTCGCCATCCTCTCGGTTATCCTGGTCGGGTTGGTGTTGGCTCTGCCCAATCTGTTCGCCCAAGACCCCTCGATTCAGGTCACTGGCGAGCGCGGGGTCATCATCAGCGAGCGCAGTATCGCCGAGATTCAGGCCGCGCTTGAAAATGCTGAGGTACCAGTAAAAAACATCCAGTCGCTGCCCAACGACCAGCTCCTGGTGCGCTTTACCAGCTCTGGCGATCAGCTTCGTGGGCAAGAGGTGTTGCAAACCACCCTTGCTGAACGCTATCGCGGTGCCCTCACACTCGCCCCCGATCTGCCCGGCTGGCTGCGCGCGTTGGGATTGCAGCCGATGTTTTTGGGGCTGGATCTGCGCGGCGGCATTCATGTATTGATTGATGTCGATATGGAGGCGGCGGTCGAGCAGGCACTAGAACGCTATGTTGGCGAGATTCGCAGTGAGTTACGCAAACGCAAAATTCGGTATCTGACGGTGCTGCGTGAGCATGAGCGCATTGAGGTGCGGCTTGGTGACGAGGTGGTGCGCGATGAGGCATTGCGCGCCCTGCGCCGCGAGTTGGGCGATCTAACACTCTCAACCCGCGAAAGCGGCACCAATTGGTATATTGATGCTGTGCTGCCGCCGGCGCGTCAGGACGAAATCAAGCGGTTTGCGCTGCAACAAAACATCACCACACTGCGCAATCGGGTCAACGCGCTTGGCGTTGCCGAGCCAAGCATCCAACGCCAAGGTGAGCGGCGCATCGTGGTGCAACTGCCGGGTGCTCAGGATCCTTCACGGCTCAAAGACCTGTTAGGAGCGACGGCAACCCTCGAATATCGGCTGGTTGATGGGGACAACAGCGTTGAGGATGCAGTCAACGGTCGAGTGCCCGTTGGCTCAGCCCTGTATCGTGAGCGCGATGGGCGACCGATTTTGCTGCGGCGGCGGGTGATTGTCACTGGCGATCAGATCACCGATGCCTCAGCAGGCTTTGATCAACAATCGGGATCGCCGGCGGTGTTTGTCAATTTAGATGGCTCAGGTGCGCGGCAGATGCGTTCTGTGACCACCGAAAATGTCGGCAAACCGATGGCAGTGGTCTATATCGAAAACCGCACCATCACCCGCATGGTTGATGGTGAGCCAGTGCGCGAGCGCGAGCGCATCGAAGAAGTGATCAGCGTTGCCAATATCATCGAGCCATTTGGGCGGCGTTTTCAGACCACCGGGCTGCGCAGCAGCGAAGAGGCGCACAATCTTGCTTTATTGCTCCGCGCTGGGGCATTGGCGGCACCGATTGAGATTGTCGAAGAGCGCACCATCGGCCCGAGCCTTGGTCAGGACAATATCAACCAAGGGGTGTTGTCGGTGGTCATTGGCTTGGCACTGGTGGTGGTGTTTATGGCGCTGTATTACCGCATCTTTGGGCTGGTTGCCAATCTGGTGTTGGTGGTCAATCTGGTGATGATTGTCGCTGTGCTGTCCTTGCTGCAAGCCACCCTGACCTTGCCGGGCATTGCTGGCATTGTGCTCACTGTGGGTATGGCAGTGGATGCCAATGTGTTGATTTTTGAGCGCATCCGCGAAGAGATTCGCAACGGCAGTAGCCCACAGGCAAGCATCTATGCCGGATATGACAAAGCATTTTCGACGATCATCGATGCCAACATCACCACCCTGATTGCGGCGGTGGTGCTGTTTAGCTTTGGCACCGGCCCAATCAAAGGTTTCGCGGTCACGCTCTTTATTGGCATCCTGACCTCGATGTTCACGGCAATTCTTGGCTCGCGGGCACTGGTCAACCTGATTTATGGCCGCCGCCGCGTCAAGGCGCTGGCGATTTAAGGACAATTCTCATGGCGCATCTGCAATTACTCAAGGAATTGAAAATCGACTTTATGGGGCAGCGTCGTCGCGCCCTGATCGTCTCGGCGACGCTGCTGGGGTTGTTTTTCTTGTCGATGCTGATTCGCGGCTTCAATCTGGGGCTGGATTTCACCGGCGGCACGGTGATCGAGGTTGGCTATGCTGAGCCTGTCGAGCTCGGCGCGGTCACTGACGCACTCACCGAGGCTGGCTTTGCCGAGGCGCTGGTGCAACATTTTGGCTCACAGCGTGATGTGCTGATTCGTCTCGCCCCTCAAGATCAAGAGGACGATAGCGGCGCAGTGCTCAGTGATCGCATCTTTGGCGCGCTCAATGCCCAAGCAGAAGGCGCGGTTGAGCTACGGCGAGTGGAATTTGTCGGCCCCCAGGTCGGCGAAGAGCTACGCGAACAGGGCGGACTGGCGGTGTTGTTTTCGCTGCTGGGCATTCTCGCCTATGTCGCCCTGCGCTTTGAGTGGCGCTTTGCCCTGGGTGCAGTGGTGGCAATCATCCACGATGTGCTGTTCACGGTTGGGCTGTTTTCGCTGTTCCAGATTGCCTTTGATCTCACCGTGCTCGCTGCTGTGCTGGCGGTGATTGGCTATTCGCTCAATGACACCATCGTGATTTTTGATCGGATTCGTGAGAACTTTCGCAAAATGCGCAAGGGCACGGTGATCGAGATCGTTAATCGCTCGATCAACCAAACCCTGTCGCGCACCGTGATCACCTCGGGTACTACGCTGTTGGTGCTGTTGGCGTTATATTTCTTAGGTGGCGAGGCACTCAGTGGCTTTTCGCTGGCGCTGCTGATTGGGGTGATCATCGGCACCTATTCCACGATCTATATCGCCACCGCGATGGTGATCTGGCTGGGCGTGAGTCGTGCTGATCTGTTGCCGACAGCAAAAGAAGGTGTTGTAGTGGATGATCGCCCTTAATCTGATTAATCGTTCCAACAGCACTGCTGGTGCGCCTTAGCAACCCACCGTTGATGGCGGCGTTTGCACTCGCACCCTGGGGACATTCAAACCAATGCCTGTGATTTTAATCACCGATGCGTTAATTTTTATCCTGCTGGCGCTGGCGATTGTCACCGCGCTCTATACTCGCCACCATCCGCATCTCAGTGCCCCGTGGCAGCGGGTGGGACGCTCGCCAGTGGCACTCGGCGCGCTGGTGGTGCTCAGTTTTTATCTTGCCATTGGGCTATTGGATTCGCTGCATTTTCATCCACGATTAGAGCCAGTCGCCGAGATCACCACCCCCCAAGCGCAGTATTCAAGTCAGGTGCTGTCAGTGCTTGATGTCTGGCTGACACCACTGCGCGAACAGCGCGAGAAGACCTTTTCCGCGCCGCTGGCAACCCATCTGTTTGTTAAGGAAGCGATTGAACAGCCCGATGGCTCGTTGATCCGTGACTATCCCAGACTAGAGTACGGTGGTGCGCATCTGCGTGATCCAGATCGACGAATTGTCGATATCCTGTTGCGGGTGTTGTGGGGGCTGATTCAGGGCGCGGTGCTGTGGGCAGCGCTGACCTGGCTGTTGTGTTGGTGGCTGGGGCGACGACAAGGACAAACACCCATTGAGCAAGCGCGACTGCTTGTCAGTGGGACACTGAAATTTCCTTGGCGCACCGTGCTATTCACACTTGGCGTGTTGTTGCTGTTGAGTTTCGTTATCGCAACGCTGGCGAGTAAATACCATCTACTTGGCACTGATAAGGTCGGCGAGGATGTGCTCTATCAAACCCTGAAAAGCATTCGCACCGGCTTGGTGATTGGCACCCTGACCACGCTGGTGATGCTGCCAGCGGCGGTGATCTTGGGTCTGATGGCGGGCTATTTTCGTGGGCTGACCGATGACATCATCCAGTATGTTTACACTACACTAAATTCGATTCCGGGCGTGCTGTTGATTGCCGCCGCCATTCTCATGCTGCAAGTTTATATGACTAATCACGCTGCTGATTTTGCCAGCCTTACCGAACGGGCCGATTTGCGGCTGTTGGCGCTGTGTCTGATTCTTGGCATCACCAGTTGGACTGGGCTGTGTCGGCTGTTGCGTGGCGAGACGCTGAAACTGCGCGAGGCCGATTATGTGCAGGCAGCCACCGCGCTCGGGGTGCACCATCAGACCATCCTCGCCCGTCATATTCTACCCAATGTGTTGCATATTGTGATGATTACTCTGGTTCTCGATTTTAGCGGGCTGGTGCTGGCGGAAGCGGTGCTGTCTTATATCAATATCGGTGTCGATCCAACAATGAACAGTTGGGGTAATATGATCAACAGTGCGCGGCTGGAGCTGGCGCGGGAGCCGATGGTGTGGTGGTCATTGGTGGCAGCGTTTTTGTTTATGTTCACCCTGGTGCTGGCGGCCAATCTACTGGCGGATCGGGTGCGAGATGCCTTTGATCCACGGTTGAGGCTGATTGCATGAGTGCGTTGTTGACAGTCTCGGGGCTGCGCACCGAGCTAGGCAGTGCTGAACATCCAGTCCCCGTCGTCGATGGCGTAGATTTTGCCATCGAGCGCGGTGAAACCCTGGCGCTGCTAGGTGAATCGGGCTGTGGCAAGTCAATGACCGCGCTATCGTTGATGCGCTTGTTGCCACCTGGAGGACGGATCACCGCCGGCTCGGTGCAGCTTGGCGAGCGCGATCTGCTCGATCTGACTGAGCGTGAGATGCGCAGCGTGCGCGGCGGTCAGGTGGCGATGATCTTTCAGGAGCCGCAGACCTCGCTCAATCCCGTGCTCACTGTCGGTGCGCAGATTGGCGAGGCGGTGCGGCTGCATCGCCCACCACGCGGTCTGAATGTCCGTCACGAAGTAGTCAAGTTGCTGGATGCGGTGGGCATTCCGGATGCTGAACGCCGCGTGGATGAATATCCGCATCAACTCTCTGGCGGCATGAAACAGCGGGTGATGATCGCCATGGCGCTGGCGGGCGATCCGGCGTTGCTGATTGCCGACGAGCCAACCACCGCGCTCGATGTCACCATCCAAGCGCAGGTGTTGCGGCTGCTCAAAGAGATTCAGGCACGCACCGGGCTGGCAGTGTTGTTAATTACCCACGATCTGGGCGTTGTCGCTGAAACGGCGGATCGGTTGGCAGTGATGTATGCCGGACAGATTGTTGAACAAGCACATTGTGCTGCGTTTTTTGCCAATCCTGCCCATCCTTACAGCCGCAAACTGCTGGAAAGTGTACCCACTGCCGCCAAGCGCAGCGGTCAATTAGCAACCATTCGCGGACGGGTGCCGCCGCTTGATCAGCTATTTCACGGCTGTCGTTTTGTGGCGCGTTGCGATCAAGCATTGGATCGCTGCCACACTGAGCTGCCGCCTTGGTGGGCGCAGGATGCTGCTAACCGTGTCCGATGCTGGCTGTGGGCAGATGATCAAACGCCTGCAATGCTGCCGCCAGCAACCGCCACCCCAACCATCAACACCGAGTTATCTTCACAGCCGTTATTGACCCTGCAAGGGCTTCAGGTGCATTTTCCGATTCGTGCCGGGGTATTTAAGCGCGTGGTGGGCGCGGTCAAAGCGGTCGATGGTGTCGATTTAACCCTGCACAGTGGGCAAACGCTGGCACTGGTCGGCGAGTCGGGCTGCGGCAAGACTACGGTTGGCAAAGGGATTTTGCAACTTGAACCGCCCACTGGCGGCGAGGTGTGGTATGCGGGGCAAAATTTAGCCGGTTTGCGTGGCGCACGACTGCGTCCGTATCGCAAAGATTTACAAATCGTTTTTCAAGACCCCTTTGCGTCGATGAATCCGCGCATGTTAATCGGCGATATTGTCGGCGAGGGGCTGCAAGCGCTTGGCATCGAGCGCCAGCGCAATGCACGGCGGCAGCGGGTGGCGGAGCTATTAGAGCGCGTTGGGCTGGATGCTCAGGTGATGGATCGCTATCCACATGAGTTTTCTGGTGGACAGCGCCAGCGCATCTGCATTGCCCGCGCCCTAGCAGTGGAGCCACAGATGATTGTTTGTGATGAGCCAACCAGCGCGCTCGATGTCTCGGTGCAGGCGCAGATTCTTAATCTACTCAAGCAGTTACAAAACGAGCTAGGGATTGCTTATCTGTTTATTACCCATGATATTTCGGTCGTTGCCTATCTCGCCCATGAGGTGGCGGTGATGTATCTGGGGCGCATTGTCGAGCAAGGTCCCGCAGCGGCGATTCTCGATGATCCGCGTCATCCGTACACCAAGGCGCTGCT
>SKYD01000026.1 GCA_007128075.1 Thiorhodovibrio sp. | reverse complement strand
CGGAGAGATCAATCGCCGTTGAGCTAACCCCATCCTCGGTCATCTCGTTATTGGCAATTAAACTCGCTCCCTTGGGATCAACAAAATTGGCGATGCGCTCGCGCAACACCGAGACAAAATAACCCATGACATGTTCCATCGGCCCCTCAACACCAAAACAATAGGCATACAGATTGTTTTCTGAAACCCGAAACCGAATCTGGCCATTGACCCCGGTGGTCAGATTGTCCTTGGTCACTGCCTCAATGGTGCGTTGGCTTTTGGTCGGATCCCAGGTTAAATCCAGTGCCTGGGTGGCGATGCTGACCTTATGCACTTCTTGCCATGGCCATTTGAAATAAGGACCGCCTGGACTGATGGTGCGCACTTCCGGAAACCGATACCGCGCCTGCTCCTCGGGCGTTAAATGTGGATCAGTGACAAATTGCTTGCCAATGCGCTCCGCCCGCCCAAATGAGGTGAGCACCGCCCGCTCATCGGGCTTGACCGTATAAAAGCCACTGAGCAAGACCTTATAGACCAGATACACCAACAAACCTAACAAAAACAAACCCATGAGGATATCCTCCACGGTGAATAAAAAACGCTTGCTGCTCTAGCATAACGCGCCAGCGGTGGCTTGTAATGACTTAGCGGGTGATTTTCAATGAATTAATAACATTTCTGTACTGTACTGAGGATAACAGCAGCTCTCTTCACCACGGTCGGGTGTCGCTGACCAAGCGCCCTTCAGTGAGGCGCAGGGTGCGGGCTGGAAACGATTGGATCATTGGCAGGTTGTGGGTGGCAATCAGCAAGGTGACACCGATGTCGTTAAAGCGTTGAAAGAGATTAAAAATTTCTTTGGATAATTGCGGGTCGAGGTTGCCCGTTGGCTCATCGGCGAGGATCACCGGTGGACGGGCAACCACCGCCCGCGCAATGCCGACCCGCTGTTGTTCACCACCTGAGAGTGCAATCGGCAAGGCGCGTTCTAGCCGTAGCAGCCCAACCTGATCTAGCGATGCCCGCACGCGGCGGCTGGCATCACGGTGCGTCAACCCTGCTGCCAATAGCGGAAGGGCGACATTATCAAACACCGTGCGATCTGGCAGCAGCCGATGATCCTGAAAAATCATCCCAATCTGGCGCCGATAATACGGAATCTGGCGGCTGGATAGGTCGCCAAGTCGCGAGCCGTTGACGCTGATCTGACCACGGGTTGGGCGTTCGAGCAGCCCAATGAGCTTGAGCAGGGTGCTTTTGCCAGCCCCCGAATGTCCGGTCAGATATGCCAGCTCCCCGGCTTCGAGCACAAAGCTGACATCGCGCAGCGCATCACCGCGTGCCGGGAAGCGTTTGGTGACATGAGCGAAGTGAATCACTGGAGCGGTGCGCGTTCAGCTATGGGGTGAGCAGGGCATCGAGAAATTCCTCGGGCTGAAACGGGCGCAGATCCTCGATGGACTCGCCAACCCCGATAAAGCGCACCGGGACTTTTAGCTGATCGGCAAGCGCGAACAGCACCCCGCCTTTGGCGGTGCCATCGAGCTTGGTCAGAGTGATACCAGTGAGCGGCAGTGCCTGATGAAATTCCAGTGCCTGATGCAGCGTGTTCTGTCCGGTCATCGCATCGAGCACCAGCATCACCTCGTGCGGCGCGTCGGGGTCGATCTTTTTCATCACCCGAGCGATTTTTTTCAACTCTTCCATGAGATTGGCCTTGGTGTGCAGCCGTCCAGCGGTGTCGGCAATCAACACATCAATGCCGCGTGCAGTCGCCGCTTGCAAGGCATCAAAAATCACCGAGGCGGGATCCGCACCCTGACCTTGGCTAATCACCGGCACCTGATTGCGTTCCCCCCAGGTTTGCAATTGCTCGACGGCGGCCGCCCGAAAGGTATCGCCCGCTGCCAGCATCACGCTGTTGCCTTCTTCTTGAAGCTGTTTGGCGAGCTTGCCGATGGTGGTGGTTTTGCCCACCCCATTGACCCCGACCATTAAAATCACCTGCGGACGACCGGCGACGGGCTGGCGCACCGGGGCAGCACTGGTGTGTAAAATCGCCAGCAGATGATCGCGCAGTGCAGTAACCAGCGCAGCAGGTTGTGATAGCTCGTGGCGTTCGACCTGCGCAGTCAGGGTGTCGATGATACGGGTGGTGGTCGGCACCCCGACATCCGCAGTGAGTAACAGAGTTTCGAGTTCTTCAAGCAGCCGGTCGTCGATTTCTTTGTGCCCGCTGATCATATCGACAATATCAGCATTGAGCACCGCCCGGGTGCGGTCAAGCTTGTCTTTGAGCCGGGTGAAGATCGCCGGGCGACGGGCGCGTGCTTCTATCTCCGCACGGGCGGCGGCGAGCAGATTCGGGCTGGGATTTGACTCAGGCGCGGGCTGCTTCGGCGTTTTTTTACCAAATCCAAACATGGTGTTCCTTAAGTTTTAAAGCGTGCCACGATGGCATTGAGTTGGGTGGCAAGGTTGGCAAGCTCACGGCTGGCGTTTTGTGCTTGCGTTGTTGCGTGCGTTGTATGCTCGGAGCTGTCATTGATGCTGACAATCGAGCGATTCATCTCGCTGGTCACTGCCGTTTGCTGCTCGGCAGCACTGGCAATCTGGGTGGTCATCTCGCTGATGGCTGAGGCGGCTTTAACAATTGCTTGCAAGGCCTGCGCCGCACGCCCCGCGCCCTCGACCGATAGCTCCATGTTGGTTTGACCCGCCTCCATGGCACTGACCACTTCTTGGGTGCCCTGGCGCAGCTTGGTAATCATGCCATCAATCTCGGCGGTGGATTCTGCCGTGCGCTGTGCCAGCGAGCGCACCTCGTCAGCCACCACCGCAAAGCCGCGCCCCTGTTCGCCAGCGCGAGCGGCCTCAATCGCGGCATTGAGGGCAAGCAGATTGGTTTGCTCGGCAATGGTGCGAATCACCTCCAGCACCTTGCCGATGCTTTGGGTATCGGTGGCGAGTGCGCGCACCGCCTCGGCCGTGCGGCTGATTTCTTGGGCTAAGGCATCGATGGTTTTCACCGCCTCCTGCACCACCTCCTGTCCTTCGTTGGCGAGCCGATCCGCCTCGGCCGTATTATCCGCCGCTTGGGCGGCATTGTTGGCAACTGCTTGCACGGTGGACATCATCTGGTTCATCGAGGTCGCCGCCATGGCGGTCTCGCTGCGCTGTTTGTCCATATTCTGATTGGTTTGTTCGCTAATCGAGGATAACTGATCAGCGGCAGTGGCAACCTGCTGTGCTGCATTGACCAGATCGCTGATCAAATCAGCCAACATCTCGATCATCTGATTAAATGCCTGCGCGGTCTGACCGATCTCATCGGCATCATTAAAAATCAGCGCATGACGCGATAAATCGGAGTTTTCCGAGATGTCTTGGATTGTCGTGCGCAAGCTATTTAATGGTGTCGCTACCGAGCGATAGATAAACAGCCCCAGCCCAAGATTGATCAAAGCAATGACGAAACCAGCGATCATCACCCCAATCACCGCCTGCTGATAATTGCTCCGTGCCTGATCGCGGGTCTCTCTGGCGACGCGCAGTTGTAAATCCACCAATTCGTTGATCTTGTCGGTGATCGGATCAATATAATCAAACAGTGCATCAAATTCATCAAGTTGATCCGTCATGTCACCTGATGAGGTGGCTAGGCGTTCTTTGAGTCGCTGAATCAATGGATCTGCCCGCGCAAACAATGCTTCTGCCTCGCTGACCAGCCGTTCTTCGGTGCCAGTCAGGTGGGTTGCAGTATAGGTTGTCCAATGTTGGCGAATAGTGGAAGTGGTCGTCTCTAGCTCGCGGCGTGCCTGATTGGCGGTCATCTCCCCCAAATTCACCTTGTAGACAATATCAAAGATATCAATGGTGTAGCGATCACCGACGACTTTAAGATCACTCAGCGGCACCACGCGATCTGCATAAATCTGATCAACTGTCTCCATGATGCTGCTCATCGTCATCAAGGCACTGACTGTCATCAGCAGAAAACCGAGCAGCGGAACCGCAATGGCAAAGGCTAATTTGCCACGCACAGTCATTTTTAACGCCAGCATAATCCCCCCCTCGAACAATGACGAATCGCAAATTTCAATAGATAGTCTAAAGAAAACTGGGTGGCAAGCTCAAACTTTGTGTGCCATCAGTTGGCAGCAAAACTCGCTGTGACGCTATCAGGCACTGGGGTGTTGCGGTTTGCGAACCGCTCCTACGATTGAATGGCTGGAAAACAGAGTGAATGGCTATAGCGCATGATCTGTTATAATGTCGCAATTAAGCTGCCTTATTTTAAAAAATCGAAATTTAGAAAAATTGCTCAATTGAAAAACTTGATAAAAGACAACCAGAGCCGCGCACAGCGGCGATGCGCGCGGTCTGGATGAAACAAAGTGTGAGCTTAGTTATAGCCGCATTGGCATGATGACATAGACTTCCTGTGGTGTTTCAGGGTCTTGCCAGAGGGCGCTGCTGTTGGAGTCAGAGAATTGCACCTCGAATGTCGCCCCATCAATGGTGGCGAGTACATCGGTTAGATAGCTGACATTAAAACCGATGGTGATTGGATCGCCGTCATAGTCAATCGCCACCTCATCCTCGGCCTCTTCACGCTCTGGATTGTTGGAATCAAGCGCCATCAGCCCAGGGGTAAAAGTAATCCGCACCCCTTTGTATTTTTCGTTGGAGAGAATCGAGGTGCGCTGTAAGGCAGCACGCATCGGATCGCGCTCGACGATGGCTTTGTACTCCAGGTTTTTGGGAATGACCCGCTCATACTCAGGATAACGCCCATCGACCAGCTTGGTGGTGAGCACGGTGTCGATAAAACGCACCGCCAACGCCCGCGAGCCAAATTCCATCTCGACGGTCTCAGTGGAGTGACTCAACAGGCGTTTGATCTCAGTGACGGATTTTGCAGGAATGATCATTTGCGTGGTTTCTGTCCACTCGTTGAGCGCGTCCAGTGCCATCTCAGCCTTTGCCAGCCGATGGCCGTCGGTGGCAACCACCCGAATCAACCCCGCTGAAAGCTCGAGCAACAAGCCATTGAGATAGTAGCGCACATCTTGCTGTGCCATAGAAAAGGCGGTTTTTTCGAGCAGACGCTTGAGGATGCCTTGCTCGATTTTCAGCGTCCCTTCACCAAAACTGCTTTCTAGTGCTGGATATTCAACCGCAGGCAAGGTGCTCAACACAAATCGGCTGCGCCCTGAGCGCACGGTGACGCGATCACCATCGACCTGTAGTTTAATTTTGGCCTGTTCGGGCAGGGTGCGACAAATATCGACAAATTTACGCGCCGGCAAGGTGATCGCGCCTGGCTCAATCACATGGGCATCAGCGCGGGTGGCGATTTGTAATTCCAGATCAGTGGCAGTGATCGCCACACTGTCCTCTTGGGTTTGTAGCAACAGGTTGCCTAAAATTGGCAAGGTTTGTCGGCGTTCAACGACATTCACCACCATGCCCAGTGCGGGAACAATAGCTTCTCGTTCAAATTCAATCTGCATAATCAAAATTCGCTCAGTTGCGCGACCGAAGCCGCGTGGATTGGTTGTTCGTTAGATTCATAAGGTCAGGGCGCGGCTGAGCGTCCTGTAATCCTCATCAATCACGGAGTCTTGTGTCCGCAAGGCCTTGACCTTGCGGGTGGCATGAATCACCGTACTGTGGTCGCGGCCACCAAAGGCCTTGCCGATCTCCGGCAGGCTGTTGTTGGTCAACTCTTTTGCCAACGCCATGGCAACTTGACGCGGGCGGGTGATGGTGCGCGTGCGCCGGTCAGAAAGCAAATCATTGACGCGGATTTTATAGTATCCAGCCACTGCTTTTTGAATCGCATCAATGGTGATTTGCTTGTCCTGGGCGATGAGCATGTCATGCAACGCCTCGTGGGCAAATTCCAGAGTGATCGCCATGCCGGTAAAGCTGGCATTGGCGACCAGACGGCGCAGCGCACCTTCTAGCTCACGCACATTAGAACATAAATTTTTTGCGATAAAGAACGCCACATCATCGGGCAACGCCACTTTAAACAAAGCAGCTTTACTGTGTAAGATCGCCACCCGGGTTTCTAAATCTGGCGGCGCAATCGCCACCGTCAAGCCCCAGCCAAAGCGTGACTGCAAGCGTTCATCTATCCCCAACACCTCTTTGGGAACACGGTCACTCGATAGGATAATCTGCTGTTTGCTCTCAAACAATGCGTTAAAAGTGTGAAAAAATTCCTCTTGTGAGTGTTCTTTGCCGCCAAAAAATTGCACATCATCAATCAGTAGTGCGTTAACGCTGCGATAGCGACGCTTAAAATCATTCATCAGCCCATGTTGCAGCGCCTTGATCATCTCGGAGACAAAGCGTTCAGCATGGACATACATCACCGTCGCTTGAGGATTGGAATCAATCACGCTGTTGCCTGCCGCCTGCATCAGATGGGTCTTGCCAAGGCCCACCCCGCCATAGATAAACAGCGGGTTATAGACCGCGCCTGGATGCTGGGCAATCTGCATTGAGGCGGCGCGGGCAATTTGGTTCGATTTGCCCTCGACAAAGGTGTTAAATCGAAAGTCGGCATTAAGATTTGATTGCGCCCGCCGCAACGCCCGATGACCGGCATGTTGGGTGCGCATGGGCGCGCTGACCTCGTCGCGCTGTTGACTTAAAGAGCCGATATCAAAACGAATCGAGTCAATACTGCCCGCGCTCATCTGCTGGCAGATGCCCTGAATTAAGGGCTCATAATGCTGCTCAACCCAATCTTTCACAAATCGATTCGGGGCAAACAGCTCCATACAACGCGCATCGATTCGTGTCTGCAATGGAAGAATCCAGGTATTGAATTCATGTGTTGTCAACGCCTCTTTTAGTTTAAAAACACATTGTTCCCAAACATTCACTTTAATTTGATCTCCTGGCTGGATTCCATTAGTTTAGTCGTCTGAGCGCGGCTTATCCAGATGCAATTCAACAATCCTGCTTGACCAACCCTAGCGTCCTCTTGTATTTTTAACTGTTTTCATCATCTACGGTGAATCCGACATTGCAATTTCACCGATTCTGAGGATCCCCCCGTGGCTATTGAACTCACTGGTGCCGAAATCACCATCCAGGCGCTGATCGACGAAGGGGTCGATTATGTTTTTGGGTATCCGGGCGGCGCTGTCCTGCATATCTATGATGCCCTCTTTAAGCGCGGTGATCAGATCAAGCATATCTTAGTCCGCCACGAACAGGGCGCGACCCATGCTGCTGATGGCTATGCCCGTGCCACCGGACGCTGTGGAGTCTGTCTGGTGACCTCTGGACCTGGGGCAACCAATGCAGTGACTGGCATTGCCACTGCCTATATGGATTCAATCCCGCTGGTGGTGCTGACGGGTCAGGTGCCAACACCAGTGATTGGCAGCGATGCCTTTCAAGAGGTCGATACCGTGGGCATCACCCGCCCCTGCGTCAAGCACAATTTTTTGGTCAAGGATGTGCGCCAGCTTGCCGCGACCATTAAAAAAGCCTTTTATCTGGCGCAATCAGGGCGGCCCGGACCGGTGGTGGTTGACATCCCCAAAGATGTCACCGATCCGACGATCACAGTGCCCTATGATTATGCACAACTGCCGGAGATTCGCTCTTATCAGCCCGCGCAGCGCGGGCATAGCGGTCAGATTCGCAAGGCATTTGATGCCTTAGTCAACGCCAAACGCCCGATGATCTACACCGGCGGCGGGGTGGTATTGGGTGAGGCAGCAGCGCAGTTGACCACCCTGGTGCGCCAGCTTGGCTATCCGATCACCAGCACTCTGATGGGGCTGGGTGCCTATCCGATGACTGATCGCCAATTTGTTGGGATGCTGGGGATGCACGGCACCTATGAGGCGAACATGGCGATGCACGAGACCGATTGTCTGATTGCCATCGGGGCGCGGTTTGATGATCGGGTCACTGGCAAGATCGAGCATTTTTGTCCTCATGCCACCATTATTCATATCGACATCGATCCGTCGTCGATCTCGAAAAATGTGCGGGTCGATATTCCTATCGTTGGCCCAGTTGCCAGCGTACTGGATGAGCTGATTGGGCTGTTAAAAACGACGACTACCCAGCCTGATGCCACCGCGCTTGCTGAGTGGTGGCGACAGATTGATGCTTGGCGGAGCATTGGCTGTCTCAATTACGACCGCAACAGCGACAAGATCAAGCCACAGTTTGCCGTCGAGACCCTGTACCAGGTCACCGCTGGCGAGCTGTATCTGACCTCCGATGTCGGTCAGCATCAGATGTTCGCGGCACAATTTTACCCGTTTGATCAGCCACGGCGCTGGATTAACTCCGGCGGGCTGGGCACTATGGGCTTTGGACTGCCGTCTGCAATGGGCGTGCAACTGGCACATCCACAGGCGCAGGTGGCGTGCATCTCTGGCGAGGCAAGTATCTTGATGTGTATTCAAGAACTTGCCACCTGCAAGCAATACGATCTGCCAATTAAGATCATTTTGCTCAACAACGGCTACATGGGCATGGTGCGGCAGTGGCAAGAATTTTTCTACGAAAGCCGCTACGCCCATTCTTATGTCGATGCTTTGCCTGATTTTGTGGCACTGGCGCAAAGTTTTGGTCATGTCGGGATGCGGGTTGACAAGCCCGGCAATCTGGAGGCGGCAATGCGCGAGGCGTTTGCGATGACAGATCGTCTGGTGCTGCTCGATGTCGTGGTCGATCCCACTGAGAATGTTTACCCGATGATCGCCGCTGGCAAGGGTCAGCATGAGATGCATCTAGCGCCCACCCTATCCGAACGCGAGTTGGCTTGAGGCCGAATCTATGAGACATATCCTATCAATGCTGGTTGAAAACGAATCGGGTGCGTTGTCCCGCATTTCGGGACTGTTTTCCGCCCGTGGTTACAACATTGAATCGCTCACCGTTGCCCCGACCAACGACCCTTCGCTGTCGCGCATGACCCTGGTCACCAGCGGCAATGACGAGATCGTTGAGCAAATCAAAAAGCAGCTCAACAAGCTGATTGATGTCGTCAAACTGCTCGACCTATCCGATGGGCCGCACATCGAGCGCGAGATGATGCTGATTAAGCTCAAAGCCGCTGGCGCGGATCGTGAGGAACTTAAACGCTTGGTTG
>SKYD01000210.1 GCA_007128075.1 Thiorhodovibrio sp. | reverse complement strand
CTCCGGCTCCGGCTCCGGCTCCGGCTCCGGCTCCGGCTCCGGCGGTGGCGTGAAGTGCGGCGGCGGCGGGGTTGACCAGTCAGTGTCGGCAAGCAAAGCGGCTGCCACTGCTGCGATTTCAGATGATGGTTCTTCAGCGGTGGATGCTGATGGTTGCGCAGCGGGTGGGTCGTCGTCTTGTTGTGGCTCTGGTTCCGGTTCCAGTTCAGGTTCCGTCTCTGGTTCTGGCTCTTCGACGGCTGGATTCGCGGGCGGGGCATAGTCAGCGGCGATCTCTTGCACCCGTTGTTCTGATTGATCAAGCCGCGTTTCTAAACAAACCAGCAGGGTGTAATCATCTGGCTGGCGCAGCAGATCCTCGACCCCATTGGTTAGCTCTTGGGCATCGAGCCGCACCTCGGCAAGCCGAGAACGCAGCGTGGCATTTTCATCCTCAATCGCCAGTTCCAAAATGTCCTCTGCGGCATCAATAAACGCATTGATGCGCCGATCAAGGGCATCGGCTCGCTCCAGCGGCGGGGTGATTCCATGTGCTTGTTCATCAGCAAGTGAGCGTAATTCAGCAGCGCGTCCTCGCAAACGATTGAGCGAGGTCATTGTTTGAGCAATGGTTTCGCCTTGAAGAACACCGTCTTCAGTCATCCCCTCGTTTTCTTCATCGTTCGCGTCGTGCATGTGACCAAGTTCCACTTAGCTATCCAAATTAAGAATTGATTATACTGATCAACATCATGCTTTATCTTGGAAATTTGACCTAATGGATTTGTTGCAGATTACTTTGTTATCCCTGGTTCAGGGGTTGACCGAATTTTTGCCGATTTCAAGCTCGGCACATCTGATTGTGGTGCCGCTGGTGTTTGGTTACGAGTTACAAACGCTGGCGTTTGATCTTGCCACCCATGTCGGAACCCTGGTGGCGGTGATGCTGTATTTTCGTCGCCAACTTGGTGCAATCACAGCCGCGCTGTTTGATTCGCTCAAAACGCGTCGCATCCGCTCGCCCGATGCCAGTCTCGGTCTGCTGGTGGGGCTGTCCTTGGTGCCACTGTTGATCTTGGGTATCCCATTAAAATATGTTCTCGAATGGCTGCGCCAAGAAACGGTCACGGTGGCGTTGGTGATTGCCACCACCAGTTTGCTATTTGCGCTGCTGTTGTGGTTTGCCGATGCTAAGGGCACTAAGCTGCGTGATCAAGCCGCCATCACCTGGCGCATGGCGCTGATCATCGGGCTGTTTCAAGCAGTGGCGGTGATTCCTGGCACCTCGCGTTCTGGGATTACCATCACCGCTGGCTTGCTGCTCGGGCTGTCGCGTGAGGCCAGCGCCCGGTTTTCATTTTTGCTGTCGATTCCAGTGATTATACTGGCAGCAGTATTGGAGCTGCACACTTTGTTACAAGACCCACCCGCCGCCGACTGGTTCGCCCTCGGACTGGGCGCGCTGCTGTCATTCATTGTCGCTTATTTGACCATTCATGTCTTTTTGCGGATTATTGAGCGGGTGGGAATGCTGCCTTTTGTGTTGTATCGGTTACTACTTGGTGGTTTGATTCTGGGGCTGTTGTTGGTGGGATGGTGAATGGCTTTCATTGCCGAACAGATTCGCATCCGTGGGCTGGTGCAGGGTGTGGGGTTTCGCCCGCATGTGTGGCGCATCGCCCAGCAGTCACAACTCAGCGGTGAGGTGTGCAATGATGGTGCCGGGGTGCAGATTCGGGTGTGGGCGGCAGACTCTGCGCAGATCGATCAATTTTGCGCTGTACTCTGTCAACAGTGTCCACCGCTGGCACGGATTGATGCCATTGAACGCAGCCCGCTGACTTGTGCACCGCCCACGCTTGGTTTTCGGATCATCGCCAGCCAGACCACCCAAGTGCAAACCGGCATCGTCGCGGATGCCGCAACCTGTGCTGCGTGTCGCGCCGAGATTTTTGATCCCAACAACCGCCGCTACCGCTATCCATTCACCAATTGCACCAACTGCGGGCCGCGGTTGAGCATCATCAACGCGATTCCTTATGATCGCGCTAACACCAGCATGGCGCAGTTCACTATGTGCCCACTGTGCGCTGCTGAATATGCCAATCCAAATGATCGGCGATTTCATGCCCAGCCCAATGCTTGTCCAGTTTGTGGACCGCAGGTGTGGCTAGAAACCGCCCACGGTGAGCGCATCGACCCACATACCCAACAAGGTGCGGCTGATGCTATTGCCGCCGCCAGTGTGTTGTTGCACAGCGGCGCAGTGCTGGCGATCAAGGGCATTGGCGGGGTGCATTTGGTCTGTGATGCCAGCAACGCGGCGGCGGTCAACCGCTTGCGGGATGCCAAGGCGCGTGATGCCAAGCCGCTGGCGCTCATGGCACCGGACATTGATTGTGTGCGGCGTTATGCACACTGCTCAGACCAAGATGCAGCGCTGTTAGCCAGCCCTGCCGCGCCCATTGTGCTGCTTGCCCAACGCCACACCGCACCACCGCTGGCGGCGGCGATTGCCCCGGGTCAGGATCATCTGGGCTTTATGCTGCCCTACAGCCCGCTGCATCATCTGCTGCTCGACTCTTGGCAGCGGCCGCTGGTGATGACCAGCGGCAATCTAAGCGATGAGCCACAGGTGATCAGCAATCACCAGGCACGCCGTCAGCTTGCGCCCTGGGTGGATGCGCTGTTGCTGCATGACCGCGAGATTATCAACCGCGTCGATGATGGGCTGGTGCGCTCGATCACTGGCAGCGTGCAAACACTGCGCCGAGGGCGCGGCGATGCGCCTTACAGTTTACGGCTCAAGGCACTGGAGGGCATCCCCATTCCCAGCGTCTTGGCGCTGGGGGGTGAGCTAAAAAACACCATCGCGCTGCTTGCTGGCAACGAGGTGATTTTGTCGCAACATCTCGGCGATCTGAGCACCGCTGCGGCACGCCTTGCCTTTGAACAGGCGCTGGCGCTCTATCCACAACTTTTTGAGTGCCAGCCGCAAGTGCTCGCCGTCGATGCGCATCCCGATTACCGCTCGGCACAGCTTGGGCGTGACTGGGCAGCTCGGGCAGGGGTGCCAGTGATCGCAGTGCCGCACCATTGGGCGCATCTGGTGTCGGTGTTGGCTGAGCATCAGTGGCCGCTCGATGCAGGTGCGGTGCTGGGTTGGGCGCTGGATGGCATCGGCTATGGTGATGGTGGCGAGCTTTGGGGCGGTGAATTGTTGCGGTTTGACTATCGCCACTGCCAGCGTCTTGCCGCCTTGCGCTCGGTGCCACTGCTCGGCGGTGATCGTGCGGCGCGTGAGCCGTGGCGCAATCTCGTTGCGCACCTGATGACGACTTTGGGCTGGGAACAGGTCAGCGTTCAGTGGGGGGCGCTGCCCGCAATTCAGGCACTTCACCACCACCCGCTGGCGCTTTGTCAGCAAATGATCAGGCAAGGCATCAATGCCCCGCCCAGCTCTTCTTGTGGACGGCTGTTTGATGCGGTTGCGGCTGCCCTGGGAATCTGTCGCGAGGGCGTGAGTTACGAAGGTCAGGCGGCAGTGGAGCTAGAAACCTTGGCGCGCCCGTGGTGTGAGCAGGCGGGTGTGGGCTATTCCTTTGGTGAGATGACCGATGCAGCGGGCGTTATTCGGCTCGATCCAGCGTTGCTGTGGCAGCAGCTTCTTGATGCGCTGGCGCAGGGCGTGGAGCCTGGGCTGATCGCGGCGCGTTTTCATCTGGGGCTTGCCGATGCGCTGATCGCGCTTGCAGTGCAGATCGCCCATCGCGAACAAATCAACACCCTCGCGCTCTCTGGTGGAGTGATGCAAAATCGGCTGCTGCTTGCGCGCATGATCCAACAAGCGCAAGCCGCCGAGATGCAGGTGCTGATTCCGCGGCTGATGCCCAGTCACGATGGTGGACTGGCACTGGGTCAGGCGTTGATTGCGGCGATCAAAATATGGAGCAAATTTGATGCGGATTGTTGAGGTCATTGCGCCTGCGCGTTTGCAGCAGGAATTGGTGGACACCGCACAGCTTTATGCTGCTGTGGATGTGTGGTGTGGGGCACCAGATATTGAAGATCGCATGCCGGTGCGGATGATGATTTTACCTGCCACGCGCCCGGCGTTGATGGAGGCATTGCAATTATTGTGTGAGCGGGAGCCAGATGCCAATCTGGTGATTAGCGTGTTTGATGCGCTCAGTTTGGCACCTGATCCCGAACAAATTCCATCTGGCATGCCGCATCCGCGAACCCCGGGCAGCTTTAATATTCTGCGTGAACAGTTTCAGGCCAGCATTGCCAAAGGCGGCGAATTAAAACGCGATAACTTGCTGTTGCTGGTGCTATCAACGATTGCCGCCGCGATTGGACTGGCTGAAAATAATACTGCGGTGGTCATTGGCTCGATGATCATCGCCCCATTGCTTGGCTCGTTTATTGCCTTGGCATTTGCCGCCTCTGGTAGCAACATTCGCCTGTTGGGGCGTTCTGCAGTGACTGCGAGCGTTGGCTTATGCGTTGCCATTTTGATTAGCTTTTGCATTGGCTGGCTGTGGCCCGTCAGTATTGAAAATATCGAGGTCATTTCACGCACCGAAGTGCATTTAGGACATGTTGCACTGGCACTTGCTGCCGGTGCTGCTGGCGTGTTATCGCTGACCACTGGCACTGCCACCACCCTGGTGGGGGTCATGGTTGCCGTGTCACTGCTGCCGCCGGCCGCTGTGTTTGGCTTGTTGCTGGGTAAGGGGCAATATGCACTGGCTGAAGGCGCATTGCTGTTGCTGATGGTGAATGTATTTTGCGTGTTGTTGGCGGCAAATTTGGTGTTTTTATTGCAGCATGTGCGCCCACGGCGGTGGATCAAAGGCGGCTGGATCAAAGAGCCAACACCCTGGTTGGGGCGCGTGCTGTGGGTGTTTCTGTGGTTAGCGGCTCTACTGATCTTGGTTGCACGCATTGATTCTCGCGACGGAATTGTGCTGTTTTGATTGTTATGGCAACCAAACCTGGTTTGCTGCAAAATTAGCGTATCATGTATGCGTTAAAAACTATTGAATCCACCCTCAAATCACACCAAAAATATGCACCACGAATACAATCCAGCACTGATCGAAACCGCCGCGCAACAATTCTGGGAGGAACAGCAAACCTTTCGCGCTGTTGAAGACCCCAGCCGCGAGAAGTTTTATTGTTTGTCGATGTTCCCCTATCCGTCGGGACGGCTGCACATGGGGCATGTGCGCAATTACACCATCGGCGATACGATTGCCCGTTATCAGCAGATGCTCGGTAAAAATGTGTTGCAGCCGATGGGCTGGGATGCGTTTGGGCTGCCGGCTGAAAATGCTGCCATTGCCCACGGTATCCCACCCTCGCAATGGACACGCAGCAACATCGAATACATGAAGCACCAGCTCAAACAACTTGGCTTTGGCTATGACTGGAGCCGCGAGCTGGCAACCTGTGATCCCGATTATTATCGTTGGGAGCAGTGGCTGTTTACCCGTTTAATGGACAAAGGGCTGGCGTATCGTGCCAAGGCAACGGTCAACTGGGATCCAGTCGATCAAACCGTGCTGGCCAATGAACAGGTCATCGACGGCAAGGGCTGGCGCTCGGGGGCACCGATTGAAAAACGCGAGATTGAGCAATGGTCGGTGCGGATTACCGACTATGCCCAGGAGCTGTTAGACGCGCTCGATACCTTGCCGCAGTGGCCAGAGCAGGTGCGCACCATGCAGCGCAACTGGATTGGACGCTCGGAAGGCGTGTATATGGAATTTGGGCTTGAGGGACAGGACGCGACCCTGGGCATCTACACCACGCGCCCCGATACCCTCATGGGCGTGACCTATGTCGCGGTCGCGGCGGAACATCCGCTGGCGCGGTCGGTTGCCGCAACCAATCCCACCCTCGCCACATTCATTGATGAGTGTCGCCGTGGTGGCGTTTCCGAGGCCGAGATCGAGACCATGGAGAAAAAAGGCGAGCCGCTGGGCATCTATGCGATTCATCCAGTCAGCGGTGAGCGGGTGCCGATCTATGCGGCCAATTTTGTGCTCATGGGTTACGGCACTGGCGCGGTGATGGCGGTGCCAGCACACGATCAGCGCGATTGGGAATTTGCCGAGCGCTATGGCATCGCCAAAAAACAGGTAATCGTGTCCGCTGATGGCAGCCCGTGCGCGATTGATCAGGGTGCCTATGTCGCGCCCGGGGTGTTGGTGGATTCCGCGCCCTTTGATGAGCTGACCTCGGCGCAAGCCTTTGATTCCATTGCGGCTTGGCTTGCTGAGCACGGCAAGGGCGGCAAGCAGGTCAATTTCCGACTGCGCGATTGGGGCGTATCGCGGCAGCGGTATTGGGGCTGTCCGATTCCAACGGTGCAGATGCCCGATGGCAACATTGCCGCTGAAACCGAGTTGCCAGTGCGTCTGCCCGAGGATGTGATCGTCGATGGCACCGGCTCACCGCTGACCAAAATGCCCGACTTTTTGCAGCGTGGCGACGGAGCACGGCGCGAAACCGACACCTTCGACACCTTTTTTGAATCGAGCTGGTATTACGCCCGCTATTGTTCACCCGATTGCGACACCGCCATGCTCGATCAGCGTGCCAACTATTGGCTGCCAGTCGATCAATATGTTGGCGGCATTGAACACGCCATCTTGCATCTGCTCTATGCGCGGTTTTTTCACAAACTGATGCGCGACGAGGGGCTGGTGGACTGCGATGAGCCGTTCACTCGCCTGCTCACCCAAGGCATGGTGGTCGCCGAGACTTGGTATCGTGAAGATGGGCAAGGGCGCAAGCAGTGGTTTAATCCCACCGAGGTCGAGATCACCCGCGATGACAAGGGCAAGCCAGTGGGCGCGGTGCTGACCAGCGACGGTCAGCCGGTGCAGTTTGGTGGCATCGAAAAGATGTCTAAATCCAAAAACAACGGCGTTGATCCCGAAACCATGATTCAACGCTACGGTGCCGACACCGTGCGCCTGTACACCATGTTCACTGCGCCGCCAGATCAGTCGCTGGAATGGAACGACGAGGGCGTGGAAGGCGCAGCGCGGTTTCTCAAGCGGCTGTGGAATCTTGCCGCGCACCGCCAAGACCTCATCACTGCCGCCAATCCCGATATTGCATTCGATGAAACGGCGACTGCCGCCCGCCGCGAGCTGCACCTGACACTCAAAAAAGCCCTGTTCGACTATGAGCGCCAGCAGTTCAATACCGTGGTTTCGGCGTGCATGACGATGGTGAATGTGTTGCACAAATTGCCGCTGGAACAACCCGCCAGCCAGTGCGTGTTTGCCGAAGGCATCAGCCTGATCTTGCGCTTGCTTGCCCCGATTGCCCCGCATATCAGTCATCATCTGTGGCGTGAGCTGGGCTTAGGCGAGGATATTCTCAGCGCCGGTTGGCCAGCGGTCGATGAAACCGCGCTGGTGCAAGATCAGATCGACTATGCAGTGCAGGTCAACGGCAAACTGCGCGGGCAGATTGCGGTGAGTGCCGAGGCCGACAAGGCAGCAATCGAGGCGATTGCCGTGGCAAACCCCAATGTCGCCCGTCATCTGCAAGGCAAAACGCTACGCAAGGTGATCGTGGTGCACGGGAAGTTGGTGAATTTGGTGGTGAGCTAACAATGCGCTGGCGGTGACTGGTTTATGAATAGAGTTAAAAAACAGCACGCGATGGCTTGCAGTGCGCAGGCGCTCGCGTTCCCTTTCAATATGCGACTCGCTGGCGGGTCGCTCGTCACCCGTGACTTCGCCTATGATTATCCATCCTGAGCCTTTTGCAGGACCTGGCCCTGAACGAGATATTGAATTATTCACCACGCTCTTGGGCGAGGTGTTGCGCGAACACAGCCGCAAGCGGGTGTTGGTGATCGTTGAGCGATTGCGCGATGGCTTTTTTAAGCTGCGCAACAGTGATGACCCCAATCTGCGTGACAAACTCATCAAGCGCATCGATGCCCTGGACTCCCAAACCCTCACCGAGGTGATCCGCGCCTATACGCTGTATTTTAGTTTGCTCAATATCGCCGAAGAAGTCAGCCTTTATCTCAAACGCCGCTCGCTGATCAGCGCCGGTGGTCCCTTATGGCGCGGGTCATTTGACCATACTCTGCGCCAGCTTGCTGCCGATGAGATCACCGCCGAGCAGTTGCAAAGTCTGTTTGGGCATCTGGCGTATCTGCCTGTCTTCACCGCCCATCCCACCGAGGCCAAACGGCGCACCACGCTGGAGGCGCAGCGGCGGATTTTTTTGCTGGCACTTGATTTGCATCGGCACAAGCTCAACCAAGAAGAGCAGCAAGAGATTCTCGGTCAGATTCTCGGCGAGATCCAGATTTTATGGAAAACCGACGAGGTGCGGGTACATAAACCCCAGGTCACTGATGAGGTCAGCCAAGGGCTGTATTTTTTCAGTGAATCGCTGTTTAGTGCTGTCCCCCGCGTCTATCGCAATTTAGAACGCGCCGTGCGCCGCGTCTATGGCGAAACCGCCACCATCGAGGTTCCCAGTTTTATCGGCTTTGGCTCGTGGATCGGCGGAGATCGCGACGGCAACCCCTTTGTTCGCCCCGAAACCACCGAGCTGGCGGTGCGGATGCACTGCGCACTGGTGTTAGAAGAATATGTTCACAGAGTTTATCGTCTCAGCCGGATTCTCAGCCATTCCAGCGCGTTGTGTGAGCCATCGCCGCGATTTCTTGATAGTCTCGATGAGGATGAGGATTACTGGGTCAATACCATGAGCCAGCAGCCGAGGCGTTATGTCCATGAGCCCTATCGGCGCAAACTGGTGATGATGCACCATCGGCTCGAAACCGCCTTGCAGCGGGTGCAGGGGCGTATTGACGGCCACGAGATCAATCCCCCGGTTGGCTTTGCCACCGCCCAGGAATTGCTCAACGAGCTGTATCTAATTCGTGATTCACTGCTCGGTCATCAGGATACCCACGCCGCCGAGGGCGAGCTAAAAGATTTAATCCGTCTGGTTGAGACCTTTGGCTTTCATCTGGTGCGGCTGGATATCCGCCAGGAAGCCAGTCGCCACACCCAGGCAGTGATCGAGCTGTTTGCTCGCCAGCCCGGGGCACCGCTGTATGAGGCCTTTAGTGAAGAGCAAAAGCTGGTCGCGCTCGGTGAGGCGATTGCCCACCCGCATCCATTTCATATCGACAAGGGCACCTTGACTTCCGAGACCCGCGAAACCCTGGAGGTCTTTGAAGTCATCGCCCGCTTGCGCTCCGAGATCAGTGCCGAGGCCTTTGGTGCCTATGTGATCTCGATGACCCATTGCGCCAGCCATATCATGGAAGTGCTACTGCTGGCGCGGTTGGCAGGATTGGTCGGGCGCACCCCAGCGGGCTGGTTTTGTGATCTGTTGGTCTCGCCGCTGTTTGAGACCATTGACGATCTCGCCCGCATCGATCAGGTGATGACCCAATTATTCGATCATCCCACCTATGCCGCGCTGATGAAGGTCTCAGGTCATCTGCAAGAGATCATGCTCGGCTATTCTGATTCGTGCAAAGACGGCGGGATGCTGGCCTCGGCGTGGAAACTTTATGTGGCACAAGAAAAGGCGATTGCGCTGACTGATCAGTATGGGCTGCGGTGCCGGCTGTTTCATGGCCGTGGCGGCACCATTGGCCGTGGCGGCGGCCCAACCCATGAGGCGATTTTGTCGCAGCCTGAAGACACAGTGCATGGTCAGATTAAGTTCACCGAACAGGGCGAGGTGCTCTCTTATCGTTATGCCAACCCCGAAACCGCGATCTATGAGCTGACCATGGGGATCAGTGGGCTGATGAAAGCCAGCCGCTGTCTGATTGATTCTACCCAGCCAACGCGCAAAGATTATCTGGGGATTATGAGCGAGCTGGCAACCCACGGCGAGACGGTTTACCGCCAGCTAATTCGTGATACGCCCGGATTTATTGATTATTTTTATGAGGCAACGCCGGTTGATGCCATTGCGCTGCTCAATATCGGCTCACGTCCCTCGCATCGCAAAACTGGAGATCGGTCGCTCAATTCGATTCGCGCCATTCCTTGGGTGTTTGGCTGGGGGCAATCGCGCCACACCCTGGCAGCCTGGTATGGGATCGGCTCCGCGCTTGAGCAATGGCGCAACAACGATGTCGAGCGGCTGGCAAAGCTGCAAAAAATGTATCAAGACTGGCCATTTTTCCGCGCCCTGCTCAGCAACATCCAGATGGCAATGTTTAAGGCCGAGATTCACATTGCCGGCGAATATGCCCAGTTAGCCACCAATCGTGATCAGGCGGCGCATATTTTTGACTTGATTCAGAGCGAGTATCAACGCACCCTAACCCAGATTCTTAATGTTGCCGGCCTCAATGAGCTAATGCAGGAGACCTTGGATTTGCAACATTCGCTGGCGCGGAGAAATGTGTATCTTGACCCGCTCAATCATATCCAAATCGCGCTGTTAAAACGCTATCGTGGTGAGGACAATGACGAGGCACGCGAGCAATGGCTGGACCCCTTGCTGCGCTCGATCAATGCACTGGCTGCTGGAATGCGCAACACTGGCTAAACTATTCACCCTTTGGGATGGAGCTTTATGAGCACTAAAAAAACCTTCATGGTCTTATCTGCCTTGGGTGAGGATCACCCCGGCATTGTCAATCGACTCTCGCGAGCGATTTTGGAGCAAGGATGCAGCATCGAAGATAGCCGTATGACCGTTTTAGGCGGCGAATTTGCCGCGATCTTGCTGGTCGAAGGCAAGTGGAACACGCTAGCGAAGATCGAAAACGCGCTGCCTGAGCTTGAGCGCACCCTGGGGCTGACGATTATTAGCAAGCGCACCAGCGAGCGCAAATACGGTGGCAACAAAATTCCCTATATTGTCGATGTCATTGCGATGGATCATCCGGGGATCGTCAATCAGTTGGCGGGCTTTTTTGCCGACCGCAACATCAATATCGAGGATATGGTAACCAACACCTATCCAGCACCTCATACTGGTGCCCCGATGTTTGCAGTACACATCACCGTTGGGATTCCTGCTGACACCCATATCGGCAGTCTGCGCGATGAATTTATGGAATATTGCGATACCCTCAACCTCGATTCCGCGCTGGAGCCGTTGAAGAATTTTTAACTCTATGCCGCACAATGCGACGACGGACAGTTTATGGATGGCGCGGGCGCTGCGACTTGCCAAGCGCGGTTATTACAGCACGCACCCTAATCCACGGGTTGGCTGTGTGCTGGTTCGTGATGGGCAGTGCGTTGGCGAGGGCTATCATGCCCAAGCTGGACAAGCCCATGCCGAGCGGCAAGCTCTGGCTGAAGCAGGTGAGCGGGCACGAGGGGCGACGGTCTATGTCAACCTAGAGCCATGCGCCCATCATGGCCGCACCCCGCCCTGCACTGAGGCGTTAATTGCTGCCAAGGTGGGGCGGGTGGTGGCAGCGATGATCGACCCCAACCCCGCTGTTGCTGGTCAGGGAGTGGCACAGCTTACCGCCGCTGGGATTGCTGTCGATGTCGGCGTGCTTGAATCCGCCGCACAGCAGCTCAATCGCGGATTTATCCAGCGCATGACCCGGCAGCGTCCGTGGGTGTGCTGCAAACTCGCCGCCAGTCTCGATGGTCGCACGGCGCTGGCTGATGGCAGCAGCAAATGGATTAGCGGTGAAGATTCGCGCCGCGATGTCCAGCGACTGCGCGCCGCGTCGAGTGCGATTGTCACTGGCATTGGCACGGTGTTGGCTGATGATCCAGCGCTCAATGTGCGGCTTGATCCACACACAGACGCGCCGCCGCTTGACGATCATGTGCTGCGCCAGCCGCTGCGGGTGATCGTTGATAGCCGCCTGCGCACCCCGTCAGCAGCGCGTTTGCTGCATCTGCGCGGGCAAACTCTGATCGCCACCTGCGCTGACACAACCCACCCTCGAGCAGCAGCATTGCTCGCCGCTGGCGCTGAACTGATCACCTGCCCTGATGCCAGCGGCACCCAGGTTGACCTGACGCGCCTGATGACCCGGCTTGCCGAGCGTGAAATCAATGAGTTATTGATTGAAGCTGGTGCAACCCTGGCTGGCGCTGCCTTAACCGCCGGACTGATCGACGAGATTCGGCTCTATCTTGCCCCGCATCTCATGGGCGATAGCGCACGCGGATTATTTCATCTCCCCGCACTTGAGCAAATGACGCAACGGCGGCAATTAACAATCATCGACTGGCGACCAATTGGCTCCGATCTGCGGATCATTGCCCTGCCAGATAATGGTATGATGCAATGAAATTTCGTGGCTGAGATGCCGCACACTTTATACTGAGGATATTCTATGACAAATCATTTCAAGAGATTTTGGGGGCTGATTGGTGGGCTGGTGCTGATCGCGCCCTTGCTGGCTGTCGCCGATGAGGCGGCGGTGATTCGTGCCGCGCTGGCGAAAGTCTTGCCCGATCATCCGCCAACTTCAGTGCAGCCAACGCCGATTGCCAATTTGTTTCAGGTCGATATCGGGCCGCAGGTGATGTTTGTCACTGGCGATGGTCGCTATCTCATCGACGGGGCAATTGTCAATTTAGAGACCCGCGAGGACCTTACCGAGACCGCACAAGCGGATGCGCGGCGGCGCACCTTTGCCACTTTGGATGAATCGATGACGCTGACCTTTGATGCCCCTGATGCCAGTCACCAGGTGACGGTGTTTACTGACATCGACTGCGGCTATTGTCGGCGGCTGCATCAGCAGATTGATGAATATCATGCTGCTGGAATCAGCGTGCGCTATCTGTTTTATCCGCGCAGCGGAGAGAATACGCCATCATACACCAAAGCGGTTTCGGTGTGGTGTGCTGATGATCCACATGCCGCGATGACCAAGGCAAAAAATGGCGAATCGATCCCCAACAAAACCTGTTCGCATCCGGTCAAAGCACATCTGGAACTTGGCCAACAGATG
The DNA here is from genome assembly GCA_007128075.1 of Thiorhodovibrio sp. GTDB lineage: Bacteria > Pseudomonadota > Gammaproteobacteria > Chromatiales > Chromatiaceae > Thiorhodovibrio_B. The sequence goes on along the minus strand of SKYD01000210.1, from coordinate 14,360 downwards.
GGGATTCGTGGCACACCAGCGATTGTGCTCGACGATGGCCGCATGATTCCTGGCTATGTTCCAGCCGCACAATTAGCGACCATGTTGGATCAATAGTTTTGTGTATGAGCGGCGGTGAACTGAGCGTGAGGACAACAGCTTGACGGATCAACACACATTCCCCTCCCTTGAATTTGCCTGGCGAACTGATCGCGGTGTGGTGCGGACAGGCAATGAGGACGCTGTTGCAGTGCATCCGCAACTGAATCTGGTGGTGGTTGCTGATGGGGTGGGCGGTGCCAGCGCCGGCGAGGTCGCCAGCCGCACCGCCGTTGATCTGATCAGCCAGCGTTTTGAGGAGCGGCTACCGTCGCGCGAAACCCCACGCATGGCGCAGTTACTCACCGAGGCAGTGGTTGACGAAGCCAACAGCGCCATTCTCAAAAGTTCCAAAGAACATCCCGAATATGCTGGCATGGGCACCACAGTGGTCATGGGCTATGTTGGCCATGACTGGCTGGTGTATGGTCATGTTGGCGACTCGCGTCTCTATCGGCTGCGCGACGGGGTGTTAGACCAGCTCACTCGCGATCATTCCTTCATCCAAGAGGTTGTTGATCAAGGCTTTTTCCCCTCGCTTGAGGAAGCCCGTGAGTACGGCATTACCGATAATGTGCTCACCCGCGCCCTGGGTTCGTCCTCAAGGGTCAAGGCCACCACCGCTTCCACCAAGATTGCCCCTGGTGATATTTATCTGTTTTGCACCGATGGTTTAACTGGAATGCTGCCGCATACCGAGATTCGTAATGTGTTGGTGGCTGTTGAAGACTCGCTTGATACTGCCGCTGAGACCTTGGTCACGCTGGCATGTAAACGCGGTGGCAATGACAACATCACCGTTGCCTTGCTGCGCGTCAACGCACTGCCAACAGCCAATGCGAACTGATCAGGTATCAAATCAACTGTGCCACCTGCCAGCCGCGCACTGAGTTAATTAAAAAAATCACCGCATGTTTTAAGTGCTCGCGCTCTATGATCGCCTCGGCAATCAGCCCATCAGCCAGTAACTGAGCACGAAAAGTGCCAGGCAACAGCCCGCAATCGACAGTGGGCGTGAGCCATTGCCCATCACGAACGACCACCAGATTTGCTGTGGTTGCTTCTGTCACCTGCCCTGCTGGATTCCATAGCAACACCTCATCGCAATCGGGACGAGCCGCCCGTGCTCTGGTATATAGATCGCGGCGCGTGGTTTTGTGGTATAGCCACGGGGTTTGCGGATCGATTGGCTGCTGCGCCAATGCCACTCGCAGTGGACGAGTTGCCGCAGCGGGCAGAGGCTGCGCTTGGGTGCGTACATCGCCTTGGGCATTGACCAACAGCCGAATCTTCGCCGCTGCGCGCAAATTTCGCGCCTGAAGCAACAGTGCTTGTGCCACCATGTCGGGGCGACACACAAAATGAAAATAATCCGCACTAGCATAGAGCCGCTTCAGATGACGCTGATACAGCCAATAGCCACGGTCTGGCTCCCAGCGCAGGGTTTCGAGTAACTCAAAATCAGTGGTGGTGGGCTGCATCACCCGTGTTTTTAGTTGGCATTCGGCATATTCGGCAGCGGCATCAGCGTCCCACACGATGCCACTTCCAGTGCCATAAATTAACCGCTGCTGGCGGAGATCAATCTGTGCGGTGCGAATGGCGACCGCAAAACAAGCCCGCCGTTGCGGCGCAATCCAGCCGATAGCGCCAGTGTAAACTCCGCGTGGTGAAGTCTCTAGCGCAGCAAGCTGGCGCATGGTCTCAACCTTGGGTGCTCCTGTCACCGAAGCGCAGGGAAACAGTGCGGCAAAGAGCTGATCAAGCGGGGCTTTGGTGTGGGCAGTAACGGTCGAGGTCATCTGTAACAGAGTGCGATAACGCTCAATGGCAAATAATTCAGGCACCCGCACCGAGCCAAGCTCGGCGATGCGCCCCAGATCGTTGCGCACCATATCGACGATCATCAGATTTTCGGCGCGTTCTTTGCTTGAATGGCGCAACTGCGCGGCGGCACGCTGATCTTCTGTGCTATTGCGACCACGCGGAGCTGTGCCTTTCATCGGGCGCATCCAAATTTTTTTGCCGCGCCGCCGAAAAAATAATTCTGGAGAAGCTGAGACGATCACCTGTTCGCCAAGATCAAGATAGGCAAGATAGCTCGCGGGTTCACGATTAAACACATGCAGTAGCCGCCACGGATCGCCAACAAACGCAGTCTGTTGGCTGAGGGTATAGTTCATCTGATAGCTGACCCCAGCGGCAAGAAGTGCCTTGATGCGGTCAATCTGTTGTTGATACTCGGGCAGAGTCAGCGGCAGTTGCCAACGACCAAGCTGATAGTCACCATGCGTGGGAGGCAACAGCGCCAGCCGCTGCGGCGCCCGATACAAACCAAACCACAGCAACGGCAACGCAGCAATCGGTGGGCGCACACTCAGCCCAAAACCCGCCGCCGCCTCATAACTGACATAGCCCGCCGCATAGAGCTGCTCGCGTTCAATGCGCTGCTCCAGATAACGCAACGCTGGACGCACATCCGCTGCATCCGTGACCACAAGTGCATCCACTGGTGCTTGAAAATGCCACCACCCCTGGCGCAGTTTGAAAAATATGTTCATGCGGGGGATTTAAACGCATTCTAGCGTCCAACGGCGGGGGCAGCCCACCGTCGAACGACTGCTGCGGCTATTCGTTCGGAATGTTTTCTAATCCAATAACGAGGGGATGCGGTGGATTGCCGCTGTCACACTCGCTTCGTCTTGAGTGACTTGGCTTAGAATCTCACGCCCAGCTTGACGAAGGCGTGCCTGCTCTTCCGGGGAGCGTGTGCTATAGACGATCTGATGCTCTGCCTGATAATCCGCAAAGGCCAAGGCGACACGGACGCGATTGCTAAAACGCTGCATATCAGCACGCGCCTCGGGGCTTGGATTATTCCACCCACCATTGAGTAAGGAGATAATCATCTGGTTGCGGGCAATCTGACCGCGATTGAGTGCGTTGAGCCAATAGGCATGTCCATCAGCATCGGGAGCACGACCAAAAAGATTGCGATACAGTGCCTCGATAAAAGGCGTAAAGCCGTCCTCGATTGGGTATTGTGCCTGGACTAATGGCTGATCAAAAAAGCTTTGCGCAACAGTGAGTGGTGTCCATTCGGGGTGGGTTTCAATATTCTCAACCCAGTAGTTCAATCCTTCGTTGTCAGGGGCATAGCCTAGAGTTGCCAGATAAATCTCGGCAACCTTCCAAGCAGCGGTTTCGCGGATCGCCGTTGGCTGACCAACAATAACCGCATTGGTCTCCAAGGTCGCATTGCGCAGGGTCGAGGTTGCGGCCTGAGCGAGTAAATCCAAAGACAGGGTTTCAAGACGCTGTGCTGGCGCTAAGCTCAGATTCACGCTCGCCACCACGCCGTTGGGAATCACAGTTTGGTTGATCCCATAAACGACCACGCGCAGCCAGCCCGGTTCAACCACATTGTATTGCACCTGTTTACCAACACTAGCGGCTGCAGCACCGGTGGTGACGGCAAGGCTCGAGACGGCATCTGGATCATAAAGCAGGTCTGCGGTCAACACCGAGGGGGCATCCGTTGCGGTCAGGGTCAAATCATAGTTCACCATTCTGCCCTGAACCTGTGGAATACCAAATGTCAGTTGATTGCTGTGCTGCTGTTGAGCGAATGATTGATTACTATGTTGCGAGACACGCAGTTGTGATGCCGACAATGCTGCTTGTGTTGCAGTTTCCTGGGTTCGATGAAGGTAATGGCGGATGATTTCCTCTAAATCACCCGGCTCCATAGTTGCATAATTGCGTTTAACGCAAATCGGAGGGTGGGCTGGATTTTTGATTGATTCGGTAACAGCCGCTTGCACCTCAAAAAGCTGCACCTGACCGCTGCAATCACAATCGCCGAGTACATTGTTACAACGGCGCTCAATCCAGCGAGCACCGGTTAATCCGGAAATTACAGTATCGAGATTGCCGACAACCGCGGCTGATGCCTGCTGTTGGATGGTGACTCGTGTCTGTTTCGATGGCAGTGGCGAGGCATCAGCAGTGCCAATTTCATTTAAATAAAATTTTAGCGTTGCCAATTCAACTCTATGGGTATTTAAAGCAATGGCATTGGCAACACCTTGATAGACTTCTAATTCTAGGACACCTGGCTCGATAATTTCCGCTCGCTTATAGGTGGTCTCAGCATTAAGAGGTGCGATATCAGTCCATTCAAAAAAAGCAGGATCTGGATTCAGCGGGTCGGCAATCTCCAGCCCAAGAACCTCCGGGTCATAATAGACACGGGTTAAAAACGCAATGATTCCAGCACGAATTGGATCTTGCAATCGTAATGTAAAAGGAATCTCGTTTTTCCACGATGGTGCTTCTGGATGAATCGGATTTGTGTTGCATTGAAGCTGAAACTCAGGGACGGTACGGCGAAGATGATTGATGTCAAAACGACCAACAAAGGTATCCAATCGCCCATTATGCTCTGAAAATACTCCTTTTCTGGGAAACAACGCAGCGTTACGCTCTTGTTGCGTATTGCCAGCAAAGATCACATGACCACGAGTGGTATGAGATGCAAGCTTGAGGATAGCATCAGCCTCTGAACCACCAAAATAAGTTGAAAATTCAATGACCTGACCGCAAGGATCTAACGCCATTAAAAATCCATCGCCGTTACCAGAGTGATAATTGCGAAAAGGGTTATGCACTGGAAACGCATGGGATTCAGTCATTCCAGCGACATAAATGGTGCTAGCACCAATTGTGCTAAAACCATGGGCATGGCGCCCGGATGCAACGGCAAAGGCGCGGTCATTATCGAGCGCACCGAGATAGGTCGAGAAGTGTAAAAAGCGTCCAGAACGATCAATTTTAGCAAGCACCCCGCTGTCAGCACGGCTGTTTGGCGGATAGTCAGGATAGAGTGCATTAACCGTTGGCCAATCCGTTGAATTGGTATAGCCGCTAATCAGATAATGCCCCTGTTGATCCATCGCTAAATCGGTCAACACATCATGATTTGACCCGCCAAGATAGGTACTAAACACCAACTCATTGCCACCACGAGCAATCCGTGCCAAAAATCCATCTTGGCGACCACCCAAAGTCGGCTGTAGAGCATGTTTAATTGGAAAATCAGGATTGTCATCACGATCCGTCGCCGGGGAGTTGGTATTGCCAGCAAAAAACAAATCGCCAGTTTCAGAAACGATCAGTGAATCAATACTGTCATTCGCAGTGCCGCCAAAATAGGTCACATAGCGCAAGGCAGAGCCATCCGCCGTTAGACGGGCAATAAACCCATCTTCACGCCCTGCTAAAGTCGGCTGCAAAGGGTCACGCACGGTTAGATCGGTTGCGGTGGTCATACCCGCGATATAGACATGTCCACTGCCATCACGCGCATCGAGGGCGATTGCATGAGCAGCAGTGATGCCGTTTCCACCAAAATAAGTCGAAAATTCAATAGCTTGACCGTTGGGGCTCAGTTTGGCAACAAAGGCATCGATGCGCCCGGTTAACACCCCAAACAGCGGATTGACAATGGGAAAATCAATCGAGCCAGTTAAACCAGCAACATAAAGCCGTCCCCTGTTATCACGCGCAAATGCACGCACCTCATCATCACGGCTGCCACCCAGCAACACGACAAAATCCAGTGCATCGCCAGCAGCATTGAGCTGATACAGAAAACCATCTTTGCCGCGTCGTGGGCCATGTTCAATATCACTGGGAAAATTGGCTGAGGCGGTGGTTCCCGCCACAATGGTTGCGCCAATGTTCGGACCAGAGTCAATGACATGTAATGCACTCACTGTTTCATCGGCAGCCCCTCCAATAAAATTGGAATACACCAATGTTGGATCAATCACCAGCGGGCAGTTGGAATCATACTCATCTAAATGAAAACCATAAACAGTGTCATCGTACAGCTCAAAAGAACCCGTGACTGGCTCGCGTTGACGATCATCACAAGTCTGATAGATTACTGGTGGTGGCTGGCGAAAAATCCCACCGTTAGGCAAGGTGGCTAACAGACTGCCATCATCGGCTATCGCAAGCGTGTCTGCCCCGTCAAGCGTGAGTTGAATCTGCGCTGGATCAGCACCAGGTGCGATGATCAAATCGTATGCTAAGCGTTGCTCATCGATACGAAAAAGAAGATCAATTCCTGGATAGATATCTACATAGCGTAAATCATCATAGGTTGGGATTGCCGTGTGCCAGTGCGCAGGATCCGCGCCGCGATAATCGTTAACCACAGTGCGTCGTGGGTTGCCCGTCTCAATTTTTACACCTTCGGCTGCTTGCAGCGGTCGTAAACGGAAAGTCGTCGTTGCGGACTCATCACGCAGCGTCAGTGCTACCTCGCGATCCAAAAACAGCGCGTCAAGATCATCGGCGCGGGTGAAATAATGCACCTGCTCTTGCCATTGGCCAACATTTTTCACAAATTGCAGAGGCAAGGGAGTCGCAAGCGCGGGTGTTGTGCTTAAAATCAACAGAATCAATAAGCCCAAGAACATGGCGAAATTGCGCTTGCGCCATTTTGCTATCGTAGTCGAATTGATGCTATACCGACACGCCATAATTTTAGTGAGCAAGTTCGAGGCTTGTAGCTCGCCACGAATTGCTGGCATGGAGCGCGCTTTTTTGTGAAATTTCATCTGCATTGGTCATACCTTGCAAGTAGTCTGATTTTGACGAATCGCTGATCGCGTTTGAGGTGGCTTAATTTTTAAGTTAATCATCGCTATATTTATCACTACAATTGATAGTTGCTGCTTGACCAAAACTCCAGTTACTCAACCGAAGAGTGTTATCAACGGAGAGCGAAATACCTAAAATAAGCAATTTTGTTTAGGTTTTTAGGAACATTAAAATGGAATCCTGCGGTTAAATCTGGGATTGATGCGCCCAGTCAATGCCTCGTCGATGATCTGCTGTTGTTGGGCGATATGGGTGGCGTACTGCCCCACTGCAGGTGCCGCCGAGGCAGCGCGTCCGACATAATAGGGCTGTTTGCCAGCCTCGATCAAAGCATGAAAACGGTGCTTGATCTGATCCCAAGCACCTTGATTTTGCGGTTCTTCTTGGCACCAGATAAAGGTCTCGACATGGGCATAGCGGTCGAGCATCTTGGCAAAGTCGGCCTTGGGGAACGGATAGAGCTGTTCCAAGCGAATAATCGCGATGTTCTCAAGCCCACGGGCGCGACGCGCCTCAATCAGATCATAATAGAGCTTGCCGCTGCAAAACAGCACCCGCTCAATCGCGGCGGGGTCTAAGGGATCGATCTCGTCAATTAGCGGCTGAAACGCCCCCTCCGTTAGCTCATTCAATGCCGATACCGCCAGCCGATGCCGCAGCAAGCTTTTAGGGGTCATCACCACCAGCGGTCGGCGATAGTCGCGCACCATCTGGCGGCGTAGCAGATGAAAAATCTGCGCCGGAGTGGTGGGGATGCACACCTGGATATTGTGTTCGGCACAGAGTTGCAAATAACGCTCCAGCCGCGCCGAAGAATGTTCCGCTCCCTGACCTTCCAGCCCATGCGGCAACAGCAAAGTTAGCCCACAATGCAGCCCCCATTTGGTGCCCGCTGAGGTCATAAATTGATCGACCACCACCTGAGCACCATTGGCAAAATCGCCAAATTGCGCTTCCCACAGCGTCAGTGCCTCCGGCTCGGCGGTGGCAAAGCCGTATTCAAACCCCAGCACCGCCTCCTCGGACAGGGTCGAGTCGATGACCACGAACGCCGCCTGATCGGGGCTGAGATGTTGTAACGGCACATGATCGCGCCCCGTGTTCTGGCAATGAATCCGCGCATGACGATGAAAAAAGGTGCCGCGTCCACAATCTTGCCCGGACAGCCGCACTGGATAGCCCTCAGCAAGCAGCGAGGCATAGGCCAGCGTTTCGGCAAATCCCCAGTTGGCTAATTGCTCACCCCGCGCCATGGCCTGCCGCTCGGTCCAGATTTTAGCGACTCGTGGATGCAGCGCGAACCCTTTTGGCACCACCAGTAACTGCTCGGCCAGCGTTTGCAACTGTTCAGCGGCCACCCGCGTATCAGCCGCCGCCAGCCAATCGTTGCCAGTAAATCGCCGCCAATTAACGCGATAAGGCTGATCGAGTGCGCAAAATACAGGACGCGCCACCACTACGCCTTGGTCTAATGTGTGCCGATAATTTTCAATCAAATCGTTGACGGCATCAGAAGAAATCACTGCGTCATTAATCAACTGTTCGGCATAGATGGCACGCGCTGTGGGATGCTGGCGGATGCGCTGATACATCTGCGGCTGGGTCACCGCTGGCTCATCGGCCTCGTTATGACCTAAGCGACGGTAGCACACCAGATCAATAAACACATCGCGCTTGAATTGGTGACGAAAATCCAACGCCAGGCGGGTGACAAAGATCACCGCTTCGGGATCGTCGGCATTGACATGAAACACCGGCCCCTGAACCATCTTGGCAACATCAGTGCAATAAAGCGAAGAACGGGTATCGAGCGGATTGCTGGTGGTAAAACCGATCTGATTGTTGACAATAATATGCACTGTGCCGCCAGTGGCATAGCCGCGGACTTGCGACAGTTGCAGGGTTTCCATCACCACGCCCTGACCAGCAAAAGCCGAATCGCCATGAATCAGCACCGGCAACACCCACGCACCCTGATGGTCGCCACGGCGCCGCTGGCGGGCACGCACCGAGCCTTCAATCACCGGGTCGATGATTTCCAGATGCGAGGGATTAAAACCCAGTGCCAGATGCACCACGCCGCCTGGGGTTTCAACATCAGTGGCAAAGCCGAGATGGTATTTAACATCGCCAGCGCGTTGGCCGTCGCACAGATGGGCTGTACCTTCAAATTCAGCAAAAATCGCTTGCGGTGGCTTGCCGAGAATGTTGGTGAGCACATTCAGTCGCCCACGATGTGCCATGCCGATGACAATTTCCTGCACTCCCTTGCGACCAGCGCGTTGAATCAGCTCGTCGAGAAGTGGAATCAGTGCTTCAGCACCTTCCAGTGAAAAGCGTTTTTGACCGACATAGCGCGAGTGAAGATATTTTTCGATACCCTCAGCGGCGGTAAGCAAGGTCAGCAGCCAGCGGCGATCTTCTTGGCTGAGTTCAGGACGCGCTTGATAGGTTTCCATGCGCTTTTGTACCCACAGCCGCTCGCGGGTGGTGGTGATGTGCATGTATTCGCTGCCCACCGAGCCACAATAGGTGCGCTCAAGCAGGGCAATCACTTCGCGCAGGGTCTGATGCGGAATCGCATACAACGAGCCGATATCAAACACCCGATCAAGATCAGAGTCATCAAAATGATGATAAGCTGGGGTCAGATCAGGAATGTCTGGAGCAGGATTTAATTGCAGTGGATCGAGATTGGCGCGGCGATGGCCTTGATAACGATAAGTGTTAATTAGCCGCAGCACCGCCGCCTGTTTTTCCGCGCCAGTGTTGGATACTGACGGTGCTGAGTCTTGAGCCAAGCGGTCAAACTGTTGTCGCCAAGAGGAGTCTACGCTCGCTGGATCGTTGAGATAGCGTGCATACAAATCCTCAATCAATGCTGCATTGTCGCCAGAATAGGCGGACATTTTGTATAATCGCTCAAGCTGGTCGCTCATGCTGGATGCTATCACTTTTATGGTTCAACAGTTTGCGAAAGAGATCGCTGTGTTTTCAGTGATCATCAATTCGTCGCCACCGCCAATTGAGTCACCAAATACTCCACTGCCTCAGCGGGCGAATCGGTGATTTTGATCTGCATTTCATCTGCTCGCACCGTGCCTTCGCGCTCCATGTGGGCGAGGATGACATCAAACAGTGGCTGCCAAAATTCACACCCTAACGCCACGCAAGGAAACAATTTAAGCTTTTCAGTTTGCATTAAAGTCAGGGTTTCAAACAGCTCATCCATGGTGCCAAATCCGCCGGGCAAAAACATAAAACCGCACGAATATTTCACCAACATCACCTTGCGAATAAAAAAATAATCGAAGGTCAACACATGGTCGAGATAAGGATTGGAATGCTGTTCATGGGGTAGGCTGATATTGCAGCCAATGCTAACCCCGCCGCCCTCTTTTGCGCCGCGATTGGCCGCCTCCATGATCCCAGGTCCACCGCCAGTCATCACATTAAATCCTGCCGTGGCGAGGCTGTGACCCAACTGACGGGCAAGCTGATAATAGCGGTGTTCAGTGCCTAAGCGTGCCGATCCAAACACTGTCACCGTGCGCCCGAGATCAAACAACGCCCGATAACCATGTATGAATTCATTAAAGACAATCACTGCCCGATCAAAATCAGCCAGCAAATCATCCGCGCCGCGCAATAAGTCGGCCTCACATTCGGCACCCTGAGTTGGTATCATTAAACGAGACATGGTTGGTTATTTTGAAAATGATTGTTTAAGAAACAGCAAGCTTCCGATCAAACTCATCAAGCTTGCAAGAATAATGGCATAGAAAAACGAGCCAAAGTAATCATATAAAAACCCACCGCTCATTGGTCCAGCGATGCCCGCAATGGCATAGCCTAAAAACACATAAGGATAGATAATGCCAAGATTTTTGACTCCAAACACCTGGGCGGTTTCCTTGGCAAACAGCACAAAATTGCCGCCAAAACCAAGTCCAATAAAAAATACGATGATCAAATAGGAAACCTCAGATAAAACAATCACATTCAATAAAATAATCGAGATAGATTGCACAAGAAGCGCGAAAAAAATTGTTAAATTGGCTCCTAGATAATCACTAAATACTCCCCACAGCAACCGACCTAAAAAGTTTGAAACAGCAAATAACGCAACACCGACAATCAGCACATGATCAGTCATACCATATTGACCGCCAATAATGCTTAAACTGCCAATAATCAGCAAACCAGCAAAGGCTCCTAGAAAAAGACCAAGGCTGAGTGTCCTAAAAGTTTTGGTGCCAATAAATTCGGCAATTTTCATCGGGGCTTCTTTAATCGCTAACGAATTTTGTGCTTGAAAAATAAAGCTTGATACCAAAAAAATAATTAAACCGTAAGAAATTCCGATAAATTTAAGAAATTCTAAAATGCTATACCCTCTATTGAGCATAATTTCAGCAATTTCTGACATAAAAACAGCACCTAATCCAAAACCCGCCGCCGCGATGCCAGTGATCAGCCCCTTTTTTTCAGGAAACCATTGCACAGGTGAGGTCAGCGCAACCCAATAACCAAAGCCAGTGGCGATTCCAGCAAGAAGCCCCACTCCTAACAGAATGACTATAAAATTGCCTTGGGAGTGACCAGCTAAAAAATATCCTGCAAAATAAAGCACGCCTGCAATGTGTCCCAAATAGCGGTGTTGAATTTTTTCTGCTAATTGGCCGACAAAAATCATGGTCACGGGAAGTGCTGCGACGATCATGCCGAAGATGATCTGGGATTGCGAGGCTGAAAAACCATAGTGATTAATCAGCTCGGCGGCTATAATGCTCCATGCATACAAGCTGCCAATACAAAGCATAATAAAAAATGATGCCAAAACGGTTGCAAATTTTTTCATAGTGTACTATCGGGTTCCTAAAGCCACAGAAAGATAAAAAGTGTAAAAGTCAAGCCAAATTTTTTGCAAAGCAGATGTTGGGCTATACTACCATCCAAACCATCGTTTAACCATTGCCATTGTTTGCTGCTGGAGAACACTGTCGTGCCTAGTTTTGCTTCTTTTGCTGCCCGGCTTGGCGGCAATTTTGTGCCTTTTCTTGCCTGGGTTGGCGAACTGCGGCATGGTCGCGCACTGCGTTCTGATCTGATTGCTGGGGTCACGGTCGCGCTGGTATTGGTTCCACAATCAATGGCTTATGCGCAACTGGCAGGGCTGCCGGTGCATCATGGCTTGTATGCTGCATTTTTGCCACCGATGATCGCCGCGCTCTTTGGCTCCTCGCGACAATTGGCGACTGGTCCGGTGGCGGTGGTGTCGCTGATGACCGCTGCCGCGCTGGCTCCGCTGGTGGCCGATCACCCCGAACTGTGGCTGGCTTATGCGGCACTGTTGGCGTTGATGGTCGGGGTGTTTCAATTGGTGTTGGGGCTGTTGCGTTTGGGAATTTTGGTTGACTTTTTGTCGCACCCCGTGATCATCGGCTTTACCAATGCCGGTGCCCTGATCATTGCCACCTCACAGCTTGGCAAGCTGTTTGGTGTTGATGTTGCCAGTGCCGATCAACATTATGAAACGGTGCTGCGAACGCTCGATGCAGCATTGCTGCACGCCCACTTACCCACTTTGGGCATGGCAGCGTTAGCGTTTGTGTTAATGTTTGGGATTCGCGCCCTGCTGCCCCGTGCTCCCGCTATCCTCATTGCGGTGATTTTTACCACCGTGCTGTCTTATACAATTGAATTTGAAGCCATGGGGGGCGCGGTGGTCGGGGCCATTCCAGTCGGGCTACCCGCAGTTGTGGTTCCGAGTTTAGACCTCCACGCGCTCTCGCTATTGCTGACGGCGGCAGTCACCATCGGCTTGATCGGCTTTATGGAGGCGATGTCGATTGCCAAGGCGATGGCGGCGCGCACTCGTCAACGGCTCGATGCCAATCAGGAGTTGGTTGGTCAAGGGTTGTCGAACATTGTCGCCGGAATGTTTGCCGCCTATCCAGTCTCTGGCTCGTTCTCGCGCTCGGCGGTGAATCTCAACGCCGGTGCAGTCACTGGTTTCGCCTCAATCGTCACTGGCTTAGTGGTGGCAGTGACGCTGTTGTGGCTCACTCCGCTGCTCTATCATCTGCCACAGGCAACGCTGGCGGCAGTGATCATCATGGCGGTGATCAATCTGATCAAAATCAAACCGGTCATTCACGCTTGGAAAGCAGAACCCGCTGATGGAGTGGTTGCGGTGGTCACCTTTGCCTTGACGCTCGCTTGGGCACCGCATCTGGATTATGGCATCGTCAGCGGCGTGGGGCTGTCTTTGGGGTTGTATGTGTTTCGCACCATGCGTCCACGATTTGCTGTGTTGTCGCGCCATATTGATGGCACGCTACGAGACATAAAAATCCACCATCTTCCCACCAGCCCCAAGATCGCTGTGGTGCGCTTTGATGGCTCGCTGTATTTTGCCAATGCGGGCTATTTTGAGACCAAAATTCTTAGCGTGGTCGCGGACAACCCGGAGCTAGAGTTCATCATTGTCGATGGCGAAGGCATCAATCAGCTTGATGCCACTGGCGAAGAGGTGCTGCATCATCTCTCCGAGCGCTTGCGTGACCAAGGCATTGTGTTAATGGTGGCACGCATGAAAAAACAATTTATGGACACTATTCGTCGTACAGGGCTCATTGATGTCATTGGCAACGAACTCTTTTTTCCACGCATTACCATGGCCATTGAATTTGCCTGGGATCAACTCGGCGAGCGTTACGACCGCACCAACTGCCCGCTGAATCCACAGGCGGTTGCTAAGTGATCGAGCTTGTTGGGGACGCGATATTGCCACCGCTGGCGGCGTTTGTCGATTTTATTACAATGGCATCAGCGCACTTATAAAAAATAAAATCAATCCTTTAGCATCAAAACTGCGCTTGGCATAAGGATTGCTTAAATCACTGGCAATAATCTAGCCGTTTCGCGGCATTGTCGGCGATGAGGAATGCCTGATGCAAGCAACCACTCAACAGCACTGTTCACCTTCCGCTGTGCCTGATGCCATTCAGGCACGGATTCAGGATCACCCCTGTTTTTCCGAGGATGCCCACCACCACTATGCGCGGATGCATGTTGCGGTGGCACCAGCCTGTAACATTCAGTGTCATTATTGCAACCGCAAATACGATTGCTCGAATGAGTCGCGCCCCGGGGTTGTCTCCGAGGTGCTGACTCCAACCCAGGCAGCCAACAAGGTGTTGGCGGTTGCCGCTGCTATTCCGCAGCTCTCGGTGGTTGGGATTGCCGGCCCTGGTGATCCGCTCGCCAATCCTGAGCGTACCTTTGCTACTTTTCGTGAGCTATCGCGCAAAGCCCCTGATCTTAAACTTTGTGTCTCGACCAATGGGCTGGCATTGCCGCAACTGGTCGATGATCTCTGTCAGCACAACATTGATCATGTCACGATCACCATCAATTGTGTCGATCCTGCGATTGGCGCACAGATTTATCCGTGGATTCTGTGGAATAAGCGGCGGGTTACTGGAATCGAGGCGGCGCGTATCTTGATTGAGCAACAGCAGCAAGGGCTAGAGCAACTGGTGGCGCGGGGCGTGTTGGTTAAGGTCAATTCGGTGCTGATTCCTGGCATCAATGATGCGCATTTG